>JBILWF010000507.1:0-3218 GCA_044370075.1 Chthoniobacteraceae bacterium
TAAAGACGCGTGTTTTGGCGTTGTAAGTGTTGGTCCACGCCACGACGTATTCCACTTCCTTCTCGGTCCCGTCCTTGTTGGGAACGACCTGCTTGCCTCGGGCAACGGGAGTGGCGCCTTCCAGCACCTGAATGTTGTTATAGAGTTCCTCGTTGATGGTGGTCCAGTCGGGTTGGCCTTTGGAGATGGGATGCTCCTTGTCGAGGTGTGTGATGGAAATCGGCTTCTGCGGACCATGGGAACTGGATTGCAGGCCGAGGTATTCAAACCACCACGCGTGCGGAGTGCCGGCTTGAGCCGGGGTCGAGGCGGAACCGATCCGGTAGCAGTGCATGGCGCAGTGCAGGTTCACACCAGGAATGCCGTTTTTGTGGGGGTGGAGAACCCCCGCAACGGTGGCCTCGTCGTTCACGCTGGCGGCGCACTCGTCGTGAATCACCAGATCATAGCCCTTTGCGTAATCGGGGTTCCCGAAGATGGCCAGCGGCGGCTTGGTGCTTTTGTCAGGCGTGTGCACCTGGTCCACCACCGCATGGATGCGTTTTTCAATTCCCGCCTTGAGAATGTCTTTTTGCTTCTCGTAGTCGTGACAGCATCCTCCGGTGATGAGCAGGATGCGGAGAGGCTTGGTCTTGGGTTTCGAATCCTGCGCGGGGGAGAGTTGCGGGATCGCAACGGCGGCCACGAGAAGGGCGACAAGGGAGGAAATGAGCTTCATGAGGCTGCCACTACTAGCTTTTGCCCGTCCGGAGACAAGCGTGGTGTGAGGGTTGCCTTCGGTGTGGCATTTTCGCAAAGGTTACTGCAACCTCTCTCTCTTCGCGGAATCCATTTAAGTAGTCCTCCCATGAAAAAATACACCCTCCTCTCCCTCTTCCTTGCGTGCGGCGTTGTGACGCCCGCTTTCGCGCACCCGCTCGAAGACGAGATGGCCGAGAATGCAAAAAACTTGCTTGCCGCACTCTCTCCCGAGCAGCAGAAAAAAGCCTCCTTTGGCTTCGAAGAGGCCGAGCGTAAAAACTGGCACTTTATTCCGCGGGCCCGGCTGGGGCTGCCCCTGAAGGAGATGAGCCATGAACAGCGGCTCCTCGCGCACGCTCTTCTCTCTTCCGGGATGAGCTCCCGCGGTTACGGAAAAGCCGTTTCGGTCATGAGTTTGGAAGCCATACTCGCCGAATTGGAGAAAGGCCAAGCCGGCAAGCCGGTGCGCGATTCCGAGAATTACTTCGTATCGATCTTTGGCGCGCCTGGATCGAAGGCGCCGTGGGGGTGGCGCTTTGAGGGACACCATCTTTCGCTGAATTTTACCTGCGCGGGGAACGGTCCCGCGGTGACGCCCGCGTTTTTCGGGACCAATCCGGGTAAAGTAAAGGAGGGCCCGCGTGCGGGCCTGCGGGTTCTTGCCCGGGAGGAGGATTTGGGACGGGAATTGGCTGTCTCGCTCTCGAACGCGCAGCGCGAACAGGCGGTTGTTTTGAAGGAAGTCCCCAAGGATATTTTCAACGACCCGGCGCGCGCAGAAATGACCGCTCCCGAGGGAATCGCGTACGCCGCGTTGCAGCCCGCCCAGCAGAAAATTCTTGAGTCCATCATTCGCGAGTACCTGGAGAAAAGTCGTCCCGAGGTTGCGAACGCCGAGTGGGAGCGGATTGCCAAAAGCGAGTTGAAGGAACTGCGCTTTACGTGGGTGGGCGGCACCGAGGTGGGAGCGCCTCATTACTACCGAGTTCAGGGAGCCAGCTTCGTCGTGGAGTACGACAACACGCAGAACGGCGCCAATCACCCCCATGCGGTGTGGCGGGATCGGAACCGCGATTTTGGCGCGGATTTGCTCAAAGAGCACTACTCCAAGAGCCACGCAAAGTAAGCGGAACAAGATTCTCCCGTTCTTTGCGGGGCGCGTGCGCGTTGCCAGACGGTTTTGCGCCGTAGACTGGCAGCGATCCGCCCGTTCCCCCGCCGATCCGCGCCGTTCGGATTCGACCCGGAGTTTCCCCGCTCATCGAGCAATACGTGCCTGCGTTCGGTTTTGCAGGCTTTCCGCGCGTCAGAGACTTTATTACACCACCATTACCCCATGAAGCTCCGATTTTCCCTCCTTGTCATAGCCCTCTTCACGCAGGCGAGCCTGCAAGCTGCTTCGGTTGAAAAAATCACGGTAGAAGGCAAAAACGTGACTTTGAAAGTGCCGGACGCTGCAGCACCGGGAAAGCCGTGGCTGTGGGTTGGGGAGTTCGCCGGACATTTACGGTCTTTGGAGGATGGATTGGTTCAAAAGGGATGGCACGTGGCCTACGTCGGTGTTTCCAATCAGTTTGGATCGCTGTCAGCGATGAGGGTTTGGGAGAAAGTGTACGAGGAGTTGCACGGCAAGCGGGGTCTTGCCCCGAAGCCCGCACTGCTTGGAATTTCGCGTGGCGGACTGTACGTGAATGCTTGGGCGCGCCTGCATCCGGATCGATTGAGTGTGCTCTACCACGACAACGGGGTGTGCGACATCCGCTCGTGGCCCGGTGGCATCCAGCTCAAGGCCAAGGGCAAGGGAAGCCCGCGCGACTGGGATCTTTATAAAAAAGAGTTCCAGTTTGAAGACGACGCGCAGGCGGAAGCTAAATCGCTGCGCCCAGCGGATGGTATGGACGCAGTGGTCAAAGCAGGTGTGCTTCTCATCTCGGTCCACGGCACCGCCGATACCGTCGTTCCGTACGTGGACAACGCCGAAGCCCTGGCGGATTTTTGGCAGAAGGCAGGCGGTCGCTCGAAATTGTTTCCAAAGCAGGGAGGGGACCATCATCCCCATGGATTGCCGGATCCTGCACCGTTGATTGAGCTCTTGAGCGCGGAAGCGAAGTAGCGGCAAGTTGCGTCAAAAAGGCGCGCGGTGCGCGTCGACTCATTCTGTCAAAACTACGGGACTGATGCCGTGTTTTGTTGGAGTAATTTTTCGTCGCCGCCGGACGTTATCTTTTCCGTGTTGAAGGAGTTTTTGAATGCTCCGAGAGCTTTGCCGTTGATGGAAAACAAGACGGTCTGCACGTTTTTTACGCGGGGAGCCCGGGCTTGGATCAGTGCGTTTAGCGATTTTTCAAGCGCCGTCCAAAGGCGGGTTGCGTCGGGGTGCGCGTCTGTTTTTTCAATAAAGGCCTCGACGGAATGCACCCCTGGGCAGAGGGCGGGGAGCCCGGGGTTTACCAACTCGGCCATTTCAAGCACAGCGG
>JBILWF010000509.1:0-3211 GCA_044370075.1 Chthoniobacteraceae bacterium
GCGGCGGAGAGCGGCAACTCGGAGATGCGTACCCCATCGCGGAAAACCAAAAGTTTGGAGCGCGTATTCATTACAGGGCGTCCCGATGCATCCAAAATTTTGACCCTAAAGCGTGCCCTTTCGCCCGGTCGGTAAACGGGTTTGTCGGAATCCACGGCCACATGCGTGCCCTCGGCCGAGAAAGGGGGCTCCGCGACCCACGAAACCAGCTGATTCCAAAATCGGCCCTGGAGTTCGCCGCCGACATCGATTCGCCAGCGCCATGTTTCATCCGAGGCGAGGTGCACGACCCGCCCGGCTCCGAATTGGCGCGTGGTGAGAAACGGCATCTCTCCGTCCGCGCTTTTGGTGAACAGAAGCACCTCAGCACCGGCGCCCGGCCTCACACGCGACAGGCGCTTCGGAACCGGGAGGAGCTTCCACCCATCCGCTGCGCGCGTGGGGTCACCATGCAGGGAGAGCAGGGGGTTTTGGATACCCGCGGCGGAAAGGGTCCACGTCTCCGCACCGCGAAACGGCCCGCCCTCCGCGAACTCGACAGGAATCGCAGCACCCAGGGGACCCGCCAGCCATTCCTTGAGACGGCTTTGATCCCCGTCCACTAAAACAAGGCCGGCGCCGGCTTCCGCAACATGTTCGGAAAGGTGGCGCACCTCCTCGGCGGTCAGCCACGCTGCGGGCACGTCGCCGAGCACGACAATGTCGTACTTGGAAAGAACCTCGCGGGTGGCCGGATACGTTCCGGCTTTGTCCCCCCGCTCCCAAGGGGATTTTGATGCGTCCCCGTCTCCGCTGCGGATCAACGCATTGACCTGCCACTGGGAGTCCCGCTCAAAGAGGTTGCGCAGATACCGCATATCCCAGCGCGGTTCGGAATCGAGGATCAAAATGGAGCGTTTTTTGTCGATGACCTGCACCGTGAATTTCGCGCTGTTGTTGCGGGTTTCCCTTTCCCCCGGCAAGGGCTCTATTTCGGCATCGAAACGCACCAATCCCTGAGCGGACTTGCGCTCTTCGCCGTGCGCCGCAAGCAGCGCTTCGAGCGCTATTTCAAAGGGAAACGTGTGCGTGCCCGTGTCTCCCGCACGCCGGGTTTGTTCCCAAACCACCGCATGACCATGCCGGATCCGGACCTGATATTCCACCCCGGGCGCGACTTCTTCGCGCACCAGAAACGAGCCCCGGATGCGGTCGGTGCGTACCGCTCGCATGGGTGCATTCAGCGCCTTCATTGCCAAATCGGGACTGCTTTCCATGGCACCGACCCCCACGGTGAAAACCGGGCTTTTGCGGTCTCCAAGTCGTCTGGCCGGCAACACAGGTGAGACCCCGGCATTAAATTGACCATCCGACACAAGCACGGTGAGCGATCTCAGCGATTCGTTTTTCGCCACGCTGCGCAGCGTATCGAGGTCCCGCTCCAAAGCGGATCCAAGGTCGGTGCACGTTCCCGAAGCTGCGCCGAGGTAGCTGAGGGTGGGACTGGCTGCCACCAGGTCATCTGCGAAAAGAACCTCCGATCGGCCTTCAATCTTTCGCACCCGGAGGTCAAAGCCCGTCCTCAGTCGCGTTACAAGCCCCTTGTCCGCGCCGGTGCTCAACAGGGTTTGCAGCCTCTGCCAGCGCGGGGTGTTACCCACTCGCTCCACGGCTTGTTTGGCCGCCGGATTTGCCTCCAGCGTTCGAAGAACGGCTGCGCGGATCAAAACCTCCACCTCAGCGAGAGCGTTTCTGCCAACCGATGACATCTTGTCCACCCACGCCGTGCTTGCGCGCGTCAGGGCATCGCCTCGTGCTGCCGCCGCGTGTTTGAGCGGCTCCAGAACATCCCTCTCGTACTTGGAAGTGGTTTCGCGCCCAATGCCGGTTGATTCAAAATTTCTCCGGAGTCCTTCCGCGCTTTCTCTGGCTTGTTTGAAGAGGGATTCCTCGAGTTTTCCGGCACGCGCGCCCTCCACGATCTTGTCCAGATAATCCCGGAGGTGCGCCGCCGTATCCTCTGCCAGTGCGAGCTGCGGGGGAACAACGCCCTCCGGAATCCAGCCAAGGCGCGCGGCAATCCGCGCCTTGCGTGCCTCGGGCATCTGCGGGTCGGTGAGCTGCATGCTGAGCGATCCATCGAACACGAGATTTAGTCGTGTGAGGGAGCCATGAACCCGGCGGTGTTTGAGCACGGGCCCGCCGAGCATGAGCACCACGAGGGCAATCACCGCTGAGCGTATGAACGGCAGTAGACGAGCCATACCTCGGAAACGCTCTCCAAGAATGCGGCGGTACAGCAAGAAGGCCCCCGCGCCGAAAATGCATGCGGCGGCGACCGCGGCCGGCAGGGGCCAGTCTCCAACAAAGTCCAGTCGCGTCATGGCGACACCTCCCTGCGTACCTCAAAACGCCGGAGCAAAAAGAGCTCGGCAAACAAAAGAATCAAAAGCACCGCGAGGGCGGGTTTCCACAGTTCGAATCCCACGGAGGAACGGCGTGCGAGGGCCGTGAAGGCGGCAGCGTCCCCCGCAACTTCAGCACCCATTTCCGCGGAGACGGCTGCAATTTGTTCGGGCGAGAGACGTTCGGGGTCGGATTCCCGAGCCGAACCATTCACTGCGTAAAAAATCGTTTCCGAGCCTTCCACAGTCCCGACGTGAAACCCGGGCATTTGGCGCGCAGTCGAGGTGCCGATCCAGCGTGCGCCGCGTCGTAGAGGAACGATTTCCTCGCGGGTGCCGGCGGGGTCCGCCACCGACATACCCGGTGGATTGCGTTTGTCCGGACGCTTGGTCGCGTCCCCCTGGGCCGCAATTGTAAGCGATTGACCGGCTCGCAGGTTTAGCGGGGGCGTCACGCCGGTTGCGAGGTACGCCACCACTTGCTGCATCAGGGGCACGTAAAAGGGGCGCATCGGAAAATTACCCCAGTCCGCATCTGCTGCGAAAGACGCTTGGATAGCCACGCCGTCACCATGGTTTTTCTCCACCAAAAGGGGGCTGCCGTCCTCCATGCGCAGAGGCACCGACACGCCATCCGGGAGGGCGTCATCGGCCCCCGCGAGGTGTTGCCATACGCGCAGCACGCCGCCTCGAAACACTTCCTGCCCCTCGAACAAACTAAAGGCCGGATGGGTCATTTTTTGATCCGCAACCGCCATGGAGTTCCCGGTTCCCACTGCTCCTCCGCGCAGTTCCCCGAAGGACAAGGGAAGCCAGCCCTTGCCGCG
>JBILWF010000508.1:0-3211 GCA_044370075.1 Chthoniobacteraceae bacterium
ATCGGGCCGGGCTTGCTTGGAGGCTCGGCAGCCCTCGCGCTGAAGGCCCGGGAAGTGACGGTTCACCTCTGGGCGCGGCGCGCCGAGGCGGCGGAGGAGGCGGTGCGTCTAAACATAGCGCACGCGGCCGGCACCTCGCTTCCGGAAATTGTTAAGGGTGCGGACACTGTGCTCCTGTGCGTGCCAGTGGGGGCGATGGAGGCGCTGGTGCGCCAGATGCTTCCGCATCTGGATATGGACGCGCTGGTGACCGATGTGGGCAGCGTCAAGGGGACGGTCGTGCAAGCCCTTGCTCCCCTGTTGGAGGGACGTGCCCTTTTTGTGGGAAGTCATCCCATGGCTGGGTCCGAGAAGGCGGGTATTTCCCATGCGCGCGCCGATTTGTTTGCGGGGGCCACCTGCATTGTGACCCCGCAGGACTCCCACCCCCGGCCTGCTGAACACGCCCGTGCCGTGGAGCGTGCGCGCACCCTGTGGGAGGATCTGGGCGGGCGCGTCGCCCTGCTTGGACCGCACGAGCATGACCGCGTCTGCGCCCTCATCAGCCACATGCCGCATTTGCTCGCCGCGGTTCTCGTCAACGCGGTGGAGAAAGCCGCCCCCGAGGCTTTTGCGTATTCAGGACCCGGGTTTCGAGACACCACCCGGGTGGCCGCGGGACTCCCCGGGATGTGGCGCGAGATTTTGTGTTCAAACCGGGATGCTGTTTTGGAAGCCCTGGATGCTCTCGGCGCCCGTCTGGAGGAGGCTAGGGTGCTCCTGCGACAAACGGACGATGCGGGCGCCGATGCCCTTCTTTCTTTTCTGACTGCGGCTAAAGCCCGCAGGGATACACTGCGCACCGGATGAACTCTTCTGCTTCGATAGACTGGACCATTGAAAAGGCGCCTCCAATTCGCTGCGAATTGGAAGTGCCGGGAGATAAAAGCATTTCCCACCGCTCCATTATGTTTTCGGCGCTCAGCCGCGGAACCTGTGTGATCCGCGGGTTTCTGCCTGGGGAGGATTGTCTGTCCACCATTGCGGCGTTGCGCTCGCTGGGCGTTGACATTGAGCGTCCCGCGCCGGCCACCGTGATTGTCCGGGGCAGGGGGGGGGAATTTGAGCCGCCTTCCGCGGATCTGGATTGCGGCAATTCCGGCACCACCATGCGCCTGATGTGCGGCATTCTGGCGGGGCAACCCTTTACGTCGCGCCTTTTTGGCGATGCATCCCTTTCGAAGCGGCCCATGAAACGCGTCATGGATCCGCTGGGCCGCATGGGGGCGCACATCACCGCGGAGGGGGCCGATCAGCGGCCGCCCCTACGCGTTCAGGGCGGGCCTTTGTCGGCCATGGACTACGTGTCGCCGGTGGCCAGTGCGCAGGTTAAAAGCGCGGTCCTGCTCGCCGGATTGTTCGCCAAGGGAACCACCTCGGTTACAGAGCCTCAGCTGAGCCGGGACCACACCGAGCGCATGCTCGAGTACTTCGGCGTGCCCGTGCAGCGGGAGGGTTTGCGCGTGAGTGTGGAGGGCGGGTCGCGTCCCGAGGCGCGTGACTTTCGCGTGCCCGGCGATGTATCCAGCGCCGCCTTCTGGCTGGTGGCGGCGGCTGCTGCCCCCGGGGCGCACCTGCGCGTGAACCGCGTGGGACTTAATCCGAGCCGCACGGGGATTCTCGCGGTACTGGCGCGGATGGGTGCGCGGGTGCGCGAGTTTGAGTTTGAGAGCGCGGGGGAGCCCATCGGCACCATTGACATTGAGGGGGCTGCGTTGCGTGCCACGCACATCGGGGGCAAGGAAATCCCCAACGTGATCGACGAGCTGCCGGTGCTGGCGGTCGCCGCCGCTCTCGCCCGGGGAGTCACCACCATCTCCGACGCCGCCGAGTTGCGCGTAAAGGAAACCGACCGCCTCGCGGCCATAGCCCATCATCTGCAGGCGATGGGCGTTCCGGTGGTGGAACGCCCCGACGGCATGGAAATCACCGGAGGCGGCCCCTTACGCGGCGCCACGCTCGACAGCCTGGGGGACCACCGCATTGCCATGGCTTTCGCCATCGCGGGACTGTTTGCCGAGGGCACCACGCGCATCACCGGAACCGAGTGTGTGAACACCTCCTATCCCGGTTTTTACGACACCCTTCAGCGGGTCACGGCACCGCGCGAGGACACCAGTCCGCTGGTCCTCCGTCTGGAAGAACCCGAAACCGCTTCCCTCGACTAGGCTATGGGGCACGTTATTATTGCAATCGACGGGCCGGCTGCCTCGGGCAAGAGCAGCGTGGCACGTCTCCTCGCGGAGCGTCTCGGGTTTGTGTACGTCAACACCGGCGAGATCTACCGGGCGCTGTCCTGGTTTCTTCTGCGCGCGGGGGTGCCCGTGGGTGATGCCGGAGCGGTCCGCGGGCGGCTTGCGGACGCGGGAGTCGAATGTGCCATTGAAGGAGGGCGGTCTGTGGTGCGCGTGCAGGGGCAGGATCCGGGCGGGGCGCTGGTGCACCCAGAGGTCACCGCGGCGGTTTCGGCCGTGGCGTGCATTCCCGAGGTGCGCGCCGTGTTGTTGGAGCTGCAGCGCGATTTCGCGCACCGGTGCGACGCGGTCATGGAGGGACGCGACATCGGTTCGGTGGTGTTTCCCGACACGCCCTACAAGTTTTACATCGACGCATCCGAGGAGGTGCGCGCCGCGCGGCGCGCGCGCCAGGGCCTTGCGGACGTCATCACACAGCGGGACCGGCTCGATTCCACGCGCAAAGTCGCGCCCCTGGTTGTGCCGCAGGGCGCCGCCTTCATCGACAGTTCCCTCCTAAGCGTTGAACAGGTGGCGCAGGAAATCCTCGCGCGCCTCGGAGCCTCCGGATTCGTGCCGGCTCAAACGGCGACTGCCGGGGGAGAGCCCGGTGTCGGGCGGCCGTAGACGCAACCGGGGCCAAGGTCGGGTTTTTGTATGGGACTCGTCTACCAACTGGGGTACTACATCAGCCGCGCGCTGGCGCATTGTTGCTTCGACTACCGGGTGATCGGCCGTGAAAAAATCCCGCGCGACGGTGGTTTGTTGCTGGCCGTGAATCACCAGAGTTTTTTGGATCCACCGCTGGCGGGTATTGCCTGCGATCGGGAGATTTTTTATCTGGCGCGGAAGTCGCTCCTGGAGTGGCCGGTCTTGGGGGCGTTGTTTCCCTCCATGAACGTGATTCCCTACGACCAGGAGGGCTCGGACATGAGCGC
>JBILWF010000510.1:0-3202 GCA_044370075.1 Chthoniobacteraceae bacterium
ACTCTCCCGACCGAGTCTGGCGGGATTGTTTTCGCCCGAGTTGCGGCGCACCACGCTTGTCACCGCAGGGCTTTCCGCGTGCGCCTACGGGGCGGCCTTTGGGGCGCTGCAGCTCACTCCGCTTCGGGTGATTCCCGGCGTTCCCGAACTGGCCGAACAAGCGGCCGCCCTCAAGCCCCTGCAGGGTGAGGCGGGCCAGATTAATGCCTCCATTCTGGCGTTGGAGCCCGCTCTCAAACAGGGGTTCGAAACCGTGCCGGGTTTGCGCGAACTTTCCGCGCAACGCGCCCGCAATCGGATTGCCTTCCGCGCTGCAATGAAGGCCGGTGACAAGGAGCGCGCGGACAAGATCAACGCTGAATTCAAAGCCCTCGGTGAAAAGCTCGATGCACTCACGGCTTCCGCTCCGGAGGCGAGGCAGACGCTGGTTGAGCGCGAGAAAATGCTCAAGCAGCTTGGCGACAACCGGGAAAAGCAGGATCCCCTCGACAAGGCAATCAAGGCGCGCGGAAATGCGGCTCAGTTCTGGCAGGAGATGGGCGGTCTGGCGGGTCGCATAGCCCTCGCCGTGCTCGTGCTCTTTGCGCTTACCCGCCGCACGTTGTTGCGTCTCTTTATCGTGCCCGGTTTGGCGGCTGTTCCGATAACCTACTTCTGGTTTTATCACTCGGGGGGCGGCGCGCTGAATGCAGCAATTGCCGTCTGCGGATTTCTCATCGTGGCGCAGTTCTCTTACTTTGGTGAGTTTCTTCCGAAGGTTTTCCCGCTTCACCTGCGGGGAACGGGAGGTTCCTTCGCGACCAACGTGGGAGGCCGCATGCTGGGCACCTCCGCGGCGTTTTTGACCACCAACCTCGTGGCCCCGGCAATGCCGGGAGCGACCACCTTCGACAAGGTTGCCTTTGCCGCCGGAGTGGTCGGAACGGCGGTTTTCGTTCTGGGATTTTTCCTCAGTTTTCTGCTGCCCGAGCCACCTCCCGAGAAAGAGGGGCACGCGTGAGCCGGTGCCTTTTTCCGGCGCGATCCTTTCCATCCCTGCAACCCCACAGCTTATGACACACACCACACCCGAAGCCGCACAAGTCCAGCTCGAGGCGCACCTGCGCGAGATCATCCAATGGCATTTCAGCCCCGAAACGGGCAGCCCTTTCTGGCTCAACTGGGCTGCCAAAGCGGGATGGGATCCCCGCACGGAAATTCAATCCGTCGCGGATCTTAAAAAATTTCCGCATTTTGAGGACGAATGGCTGCGCGATTTGCAACCGGAGGTCTGGGTCCCAAAAGCCTTTGCGGGGCGTCCCTTCAACATCTTTGAAACAGGCGGCACCACCGGCATGCCCAAGCAGCGCATCGGGTGGGAAGACTACAAAGTCGATTACAGTGAATTCAGCGACAAAATCAGCGACGCACATTTTCCCCGGAACCACTACTGGCTGATGATGGGGCCGACCGGTCCCCGCCGCCTGCGCCTAGCCATCGAGCATTTGGCCAACGTGCGTGGCTCCTCCTGTTATTTTATCGATTTGGATCCGCGCTGGGTCAAACGGCTGATTTCCAACAAGCACTTCGACCAGGCCAAGGCCTACATGGAGCACGTGGTGGACCAGGCTGCAACAATCCTCAAACACCGCAAAGTCAGTGGTTTGTTCACGACGCCCAAGCTCCTCGAGGCGCTTGCCGAACGCGTTGACATTTACGATGCCGGCATCCGCGGTGTCTTCTGCGGGGGAACCACGATGCTTCCGCAATACGTGCGCTTCATCGTCGAGGAGGTGTTGGAAAACCGCATCGGTTTTTATCCGACGTACGGAAACACTCTCATGGGTCTGGCCGCATCGGTCCCGCTGACTCCGGAGGACCAGTACTCGATCACGTACTACGCGCCGCAACCGCGCGCCATCTTGCGGGTGGTCAACCCAAATGACACCGCGCAGACCGTCGACTATGATGCGTGGGGGCGTGTGGAACTCACGACCCTGACCCGCGAGTTTTTCATGCCGCGCTTTTTGGAGCGGGACGAAGCGATCCGCCGCCGTCCGCGAACTCCTTACGCGTGGGATGGAGTCGCCGAGGTCCGGCCTTTCGGTGCGATGGAAAAGAAAATTGTGGAGGGCGTTTACTAATGAGCACGACAGCATCCATTCCTCATCTGCCCGCGTTGCGGCGCGGCAAAGCGTACGAAAGTCTCGAGAAGAACGAGGTCATCAACCACCGCACGGGTGAGGTGGTGGCCACGGTCAGTCAGGTCAATGCGGGCATCCTCAAGAAGGATCTGCGTTCGATCGGCGAGGCACGTTCAGTGCTGAAAAAATTCAGCGTTTCGGACCTGATCGAAATCTCCTCCAAGGCGGGCGAGTTGTTCCTCAATGGAACGCTTCCGCTTGGCGACAAGGGACACACGCAATCCGCCGATGAATACGTCGCCACGCTCGCGGGCACAAGCGGCCTGCCGCATGTCATGGTGCGCCGCAACATGGGCAAGATCCACCATGCGCTCACGCACATGGAGGTGGTGCTCAACGGCCTCTCGCGCGGCCTCCCGTTGCAGGTCATTGACCGCGGCTACGGCGAACACTGCGGTGCCGCGGTGAGTTACTACCCCACGACACAGGCTCTCGGCTTGGTCATGCCCAGCAATTCGCCCGCGGTGAACTCGTTGTGGTTGCCGGCCATCGCCCTCAAAACTCCGGTTGTGATCAAACCCGGCCGCGAGGAACCCTGGACCCCATACCGCCTGATCCAGGCTTTCATTGCGGCGGGTGCACCCGCGGAGGCCTTCGGATTTTACCCCACCGACCATGAGGGAGCCGGCGAGGTCATGCGCATGTGCGGTCGCGCGCTCATTTTCGGCGACGCCAACACCGTCGCCCAGTACCGCGACAATCCCAAGTTCTCCGTCCACGGACCGGGCTTTTCTAAAATCGTCATCGGCGACGACTGCATTGAAGAGTGGGAGCAATATATCGACCTGATGGTGTCCTCGATTGCGGACAACGGCGGGCGTTCTTGTATCAATGCCTCTGCGGTCGTGGTGCCCAAGTACGCGGCCGAAATCGCGGACGCCCTCGCACGCAAGCTGGGCCCTGTGCGGCCCCTGCCGCCGGAGAGCGAGGACGCGCGCCTCTCGGGTTTTGCGAATCCCAAGATGGCCGACTACATCGATGTGGCAATCGAGGATGGTCTGGCAACTACAGGCGCCGAG
>JBILWF010000511.1:0-3200 GCA_044370075.1 Chthoniobacteraceae bacterium
GAACCGGTCTAAGATTGGGAGAACTGGTTTTTAACCACGCGGAAATATTTTGTTTGGCAACATCGACGAGTGCAGGTCGAAGACGCACTTGTTCAGCCACGGCGCAGGCAAGTGCACGACTCCTTTCGTCTATCCGTTGGTGGCTCGACATACCCGCTCTACGACATCAGCGTACCGTTGATTTTTGCATTTTCAAGGCCAGCCGAGCTCAGCGCAGAGGTCCACGCCAAAGAGGGACTCGACTGCTGGGCGCCAAATCGCACACAGCGGATGGGTGTTCTGGTGGAGTTCCGATAGAGCCCTTAACAAGCGTACCCCCTCAAAAGCACATTGAAAATCAGGACCGCGCTCCGTATTTTCAATATAAATGATCGCTAGACAGCTTCTCCCCACTCTCTTGCAGCGCTTGGAGTGGATGCCCGTTGTGGCTTTGCTCGGTTCCCGGCAGGTCGGAAAAACTACGCTTGCCCGAGAACTCAAACTCGCAAAGGGAGTTCATTACCTTGATCTGGAACGCCCTTCGGACTTGGCCAAACTGGCTGATCCTGAACTTTATCTCAGCAGCAACGCAGGAAAACTCATCGTTCTCGATGAAATCCAGCGTCTTCCTGGACTCTTCGCCGTCATCCGGAGCCTTGTGGACGAACGCAGACGCTCGGGTGAAAAATCGGCCCAGTTCCTGATTCTGGGGTCCGCCTCCCCCGAGCTATTACGCCAGTCTTCCGAAACCCTTGCCGGGCGCATCACCTATCTTGAGCTGACGCCATTTCAACGGTTGGAACTTCCTGACAGCCCTGAGGCAATGAGCCAGCACTGGTTCAGGGGAGGTTATCCTGGAAGCTATCTGGCAACGAACGATCAGGCCGCCACCCAATGGTGTGATGATTTTATCACCACCTACGTCGAACGCCACTTGCCGCAATTGGGTGTGGGGTCATCTCCCCAGCAAATGAGGCGGCTTTGCAGCATGCTGGCCCACCAACAAGGAGCCACGCTCAACCTGGCAAAAATCGGGGCCAGCCTGGGCATTGATGGCAAAACAGTTCGGCACTATGTCGACCTGCTGGAGGGCCTCTATCTGCTCCGTCGCTTGCCTGCATGGGGGCGCAATGCTGGCAAAAGATTGGTCAAGGCTCCCAAGGTTTACTGGCGTGATACGGGCGTGCTGCACATGCTCTCGGGTCTGCCCAGCTTGGAACATGTTTTGGGACACCCGCTTTGCGGTCATTCATGGGAGGGATACTGCATCGAGCAAATAGTGTCCGTTCTTTCAAAAGACACCCAATGCAGCCACTACCGTACCCACGCGAAAGCTGAATTGGATCTGGTTTTGGAAAGCCCTACTGGCGAAATCACGGCCATCGAGATCAAGCGCACGTTATCCCCCAAACTCACTCCCGGCTTTTTAGAAAGTACCGCAACTGTGGGCGCCCATCGTGGCTATTTCATCATTCCAAGCGGGGATGCCTATCCTCTTTCAGAGCAGGTCGAGGCGATTTCGTTGCAGGAGTTTCTGCAGAGGATGAAGACATCAACGGATGCCTAGCCGATCGTCTTAACGAAACCCGGCACGCTGAAGCCTTCGGGAGCACCAAACATGACGAAAAGCAATACTAGCCCAAGTTCCGCAGTTTGAAAAAGCGTTTTACTGATTTGCAATGCTTTACGCAAAAAATCAGCTGTTTTTCTCCACTACATTTTGCACCGTTTTTGACCGGCTTGGCAGACGAAGGCCTAAGTGCGTTTCGTTTCGGGCACCAGATGTATCGACCAGTAACCTCGTGAGAGAAGGTTTGCTTATGGTTAACCCACCAGAATTTCATGCGGTTCAACCTTTATTCTGAAAAAATGTCCGATCAACTGGGGAAAGCGCCCGGGCGTAATGCGCGAAGGAACTCCTCCGCGGGGATACAGATGACCCCGTCGCGGAGGAACCGTTCCTTTCCACGATAGATCAACCAGCGCGTCGCCTCAGGGTAATCCTCCCCAAAAGCGCGCAAGCCGCGCAGGTCACCGGAGCGGACTTGTGCCGTGTTTTTGACTTCAAGCGCGTGGAACCCGACGGGGCCGTACAGAACGAAGTCGACCTCATTCCGGGTCTGAGTCCGCCAGTAGGACAACTGGTGTTCTCCCGTTGTGTAGTCGCACCAGGCTCGTAGGTGCTGGGCAATCAGGCCTTCGAGGGCGGCGCCATCAATCTCGGCCGGAGAATCCAGCGGACCAGCAGGACGATTTGCCCGAAAAACCCCCGTATCAAAAAAGAAGAACTTCGGATGCGCTGCAACAGCACGTTGCGCGCGGCGCGTGAACACGGGAAGTTGAAAGCCGAGCAGCAGATCTTCGAGGATTTGAAGATAGCCCTCGGCTGTCTTGCGGTTCACCTGACACTCGCGGGAAACGTTGGCGAGGTTCAGGACGGAAGCGTGTGAAAAGCTGATGGCTTCCAGAAAACGGGCAAAGTTCCCCGTGTTGCGCACAAGTCCCTCCGCCTGGACTTCCTCCCGCAGATACAGTCCGTTGTATGCAAAGAGGATGTCGGCTTGGTTTTTGGCGCCGAGCACCACAGGCAGCAGGCCGAGCTTGAGAGCCTCTTCGAGACTGAAGCGGTCGCCGAGTTCCGCTGCCATGTACGGGTGGAGGCGTTTCTGAGCAGCACGTCCTCCGAGCAGATTCACGCCGGTGCGCCTCAGTTTGCGAGCGCTGGATCCCGTGAGAATGAACTGAATGCCCCGCTTCTCTTCGATAAGCGCGTGGATGACCTCGAGGAGTTGCGGCAGCTTTTGGACCTCGTCGATCAAAACGCTTTCGAGCCCCGGGCGGCCCTCGATGCGTTCGCGTAGGCGTTCGGGTTTGGCTGAGAGATCGCGCAGAGTGGCGGGATCGAGGAGATCGATGCGGAGGGCGTTTGGAAAAATGGCCTGGGTCCATGAGGTTTTACCCGTGCCCCTAGGCCCGAGGAGGAAGAAGTGATCGGTTGGAACTGTCAAAAAACGAGGTGTAAATTCCATTTTTTGACCCAAAATGGCGGAGTAGATTCCTTTTTGCAAGGCATTGGAGCCGTTCGAAGCCTTAGGGCAGATTGAAAGAAAACGGTCTTTTCCTTTCAGAGGCGCGTCATCTCGTCTCGGGTGGATCCGGACTTCCGTGCTGAGGTTCGGATTGTCTGCTCGCATTCCTCGCGGAGGAGTTTCTTTGCCCAG
>JBILWF010000512.1:0-3199 GCA_044370075.1 Chthoniobacteraceae bacterium
GGCAGGGGGCTCGTGGGCACCCCCAGCAACTTCGGAACGCTCGGCGAAAAACCCACCCACCCCGAACTGCTCGATTATCTCGCCGTCACCTTTGTCGAAAAAGGATGGAGCATCAAAGCGATGCACCGTGAATTGATGCTGTCGGCGACCTACCAACTCAGCTCCCTTTCCCACCCCGTAAACGAACAAACCGACGCCGACAACCGCTTCCTGTGGCGGATGAATCGGAACCGTCTGGACATTGAATCCTGGCGCGATGCACTGCTCGCCGTTTCGGGACAACTGGAATTAAAAATGGGCGGACCTTCGGTCAACTTGGGCAATGCAGAAAACAGACGGCGCACGGTATATTCCAAAATCAGCCGTCACGATCTGGACAGCCTGCTTCGTCTGTTTGATTTCCCGGATGCAAACATCAGCAGCGACAAGCGCACCGAAACCACGGTTCCCCAACAACAACTGTTCGTGCTCAACAGCCCCTTCATGCTGCAGCAGGCCCGGGCCTTCGCGGCGCGTATTCAAAAGAACACGCAACTCGCCGACGATGCGGCACGCATTCACCACGCTTTCCAACTCGCCTTCGGACGCGATGCCTCGGCGCGCGAAATGCAAATCCTCTCCGATTACCTAAACGCGGCGGATCCCGAAGAGACACGTTCCGAGAACACCCTCACCCGCTGGGAGCGGGTCACACAAAACATCCTTGCTTCCAACGAATTCCTGTACGTGGACTAATCCCGAAACCGCTTCAACGCCCCCCGCTCAAAACCCCTCCCAGCCCGTCTCCCCATGCACACTTTCCCCTCCCCGGATTCGATGCGTTCCTTGATTTCCCGACGCGAAATGCTGCAGCGCGTAGGGACCGGCATGGGCACACTCGGGCTCGCCTCCCTCCTCGGCAACTCACCCGCACAGGCGGCCATAACCAACCCGCTCGCAGCAAAACCCGCGCATTTCCCCGCACGCGCCAAGCACGTGATCCACCTGTTCATGAACGGGGGGCCGTCACAGGTCGACACCTTCGATCCCAAGCCCTCCCTCACCCGGTACGACGGCCAGCGTCCACCCGGCGCAGATCTCAAGACGGAACGCCGCACGGGCGGCCTCCTAAAATCCCCCTTTGCCTTCAGCGCACGCGGCCAGTCAGGCATAGAAGTGAGCGATCTCTACCGTCACGTAGGCGACTGCATCGACGACATCTGCGTGATTCGTTCAATGCACACCAACGTTCCCAACCACGAACCCTCGCTGCTGATGATGAACAGCGGAGAACAACAGCCCACGCGCCCCAGCATGGGCTCGTGGCTGCTCTACGGACTGGGAACCGAAAACATGAACCTGCCCGGGTTTGTGGTGCTCTGCCCCGGAAAACCCGTGGTCGGCCCCCAGCTGTGGAGCAACAGCTTTCTGCCGGGCATCTATCAAGGCGTGCACATTCACAACGGAAACCTGGATCCGAAAACCGTGATCCAACACGCCAACCGCACCCATTTGTCGGCTGCCGGACAGCGCGAACAACTCGACCTCATGCGGGCCCTCAACGAGCAACACCTCAACGCGCGCGGCGGTCATGACAACGCGCTGGAATCACGCATCGTGTCGATGGAAATGGCCTTCCGGATGCAGACGGAGGTGAAGGAGGTTTTCGACATCGAGAAAGAGTCCCCCTCGACCAGGGAACTGTACGGACCGGGCGCGTTTGCAAACGCCTGCCTCGCCGCGCGCCGCCTCGTGGAACGGGGCGTCCGCATGGTGCAGGTCTACACCGGCTCGGGACAACCGTGGGACGATCATTCCGACATCGCTCTCCATGCCGACAAGGCGCGGGACACCGACCGGGCCATCGCCGCGCTCATCAAAGACCTCAAAGCCCGGGGCATGCTGGACGAAACACTCATCCTCTGGGGAGGCGAATTCGGACGCACCCCCACCTCCGAGGGCTCCAAGGGCCGCGACCACAACAACAAGGGATTCTCCGTGTGGATGGCCGGCGGAGGCGTCCGCGGTGGCACCACCTATGGCTCCACCGACGAATTCGGATTCGCCGCCGTGGAAAACAAAGTGCACGTGCATGACCTGCACGCAACCATCCTGCACCTCATGGGCATCCACCACGAGAAACTCACCTTCCACTATTCCGGCAGGGACTTCCGCCTCACCGACGTCTCCGGCCAGGTCGTCCAGGCCGTACTCGCCTGATTTCCGGGCCCCACCCCGCGCCTTCCCCAAGGGCGGCACCCGACCAGTGCCCCGCAGAACCCGGCGCGCCGCATCCTCCGCACCATGACGGCACGGCGCTCAGCGGGAACCGTCCTGCATCCGGCGCCAGCGCATCCTGAACTCGCCCATCATGCGCACAATTCCGTCGCGGATTCCAAACAAAGACTCGCGCAGGTGTTTGTAGCGCACGCGCCCAAAAATCCCCTTGCTGTGAACTCCCTCCGCAGCGTTTAGAGCGAGATTGGCCGCGCGCAATCCCCGCTTGAGAAAGGCGATCGTCATTCCCAACTCCTCGTCCTCCTGCCCGCTCACCGCAGCCACAATGTTGGCCGAAAGAATTCCCAACTGCTCCGACAATTCATCCAAGGCTGGTTCGCCTTCAAAAAGCACGCCCCGCACGCGCCAGGCGTTTTCCAACCAGGCGGCAAGCTCCTCGGTCTGCACATACAAGGGATGCTGCTCCGGGAAAGGATCCTCCGTGGCGGAATCTTCGTCCCGCGCATCCCCCGCATCACCAGCGGACACTTCCTCCTGCTCCGGCGCGCATCCACCGGGCCATCCCATTTCCTGCGCAATAATGCGATCCCGATCCGGGCAATCGGCGTACTTCTCCAGAAGGTCAAGGTACTGCTCCGTTTTCCTGTCCTGCACCTGAAAAAACCTTTCCCAGTCGTACTCGTCCCACATGCGATCGGGCTGCTGGTTTTCGTTCGCCATGCACGCCTTTGTGAACGGAAACGCTCCGGAGCGCAAAACGCTTTTGCACGTTTTTTCGACAACCACACCTCGCAGTATTTTCAAACCGTGCCGGGAACTCGCACGCAGAGGAAACAGAAGAAAACGCCCAACCCGATCAACAGCCCAATGTGCAAATATTATTCACAAAAGCATCTTAACAGAAACTATTTATACTCTTTAACCCCCTCCTCCACGACTCTGCGTGTAATCCTCTTGCCGTGTTACCGGAAAGCCCCGGCAG
>JBILWF010000513.1:0-3197 GCA_044370075.1 Chthoniobacteraceae bacterium
CGCGGCGCCGGTTTGCGAACAAAAACAGCAGGCAGCGCAGCCGACCGGGGGGGGCGCCGCCGCACGCTTTGGCTGACGCCGTTCGTATCGCCCGGGCAAGGAAGCGCTGATTCCGTGTTTCACGAACAATTCCCAGCCTTCCACGGGGCGCTCGCCGGGCGGCGGCAATGCACACGGCAGATCGTTCCAGAACGCGCCGCCGAGGCGAAAAAGAGGGGCAGGCGATACCCAAAGGGAAAGCGGGAATGCGCAGATCCCGCCCGAGTGAGAGTAAGAAACTGGGTTTGTGAAAACGCCGGGGCTTTATTTCGATCCCTTGCAACGGACGAAATTCCAAACGCACTCGGGGCTGGGACATACGGACAGCAAACACCCGAAGCGTTGGGGTTTCCATGGGGCGGTTCGCCCGTGCCGGACTGTTTCCAAGGGGCAGGGCTCTGGGATTTCCGCCCGCCGCTTGCCGCTTGCCGCTTGCCGCTTGCCGCTTGCCGCTTGCCGCTTGCCCTTCATGCAGCCCCGGCAAAAAGCACCTGCATCTTTTTGTTGAGCAGGCCCTTGAGCTTTTCAATCTCACCCTTTCCCAGGAACCGGTTCATGACCGCAATCACCTGCTGCGCCAGCAGGAGCGTGTCCACAGGGCGGGGCGTCACTATCTTCTCGCTCACGGACTTCAAAAACTCCCCCAAATCTCCCTTGAGCGGAACCATGGAGGGACGCCATCCCTCAAAGAAAATTCCCCGCACCAAAAGCGGCAGCTGGGCGGCCAGATGCGCGGACTCATCGGCCGGCAGCAGGTCCCGCAGCGATTGAAGAACCGCCCGCAACGCCTGGTAGGATTCGTGTGTGTCCAGGTGTGACTGGTCGGAGATGGCCCCCAACCATTCGTGCGTTTTATGTAGAGTCGTTTCCAGTACTTCGAGATGTTGTGCGCTCATAACATCCCTCCCTACGAATCAAACTAGGATTTGGTTCGTTTAATCTTCAAAAAAATTGCTGCTGTCATCCCGGGTCTCCTCCACATCGCCCTAGCGCAATTTGCCTTCGCCCGCTGTTTTCTCCCGGGGGAGGTTGCCGGCGTTGTCTCCACGCTAGCCGCCCGCTGGGGGGCTGAAATCTTTAATCGCAGGCATCCGGTCTCACAAAGAAGCCGGTGGACCCGTCTTAGTTCAATCCGCGTTTGACCCTCCTACCGGGCTCCGTTAGATGGCACCATGGCCTTCCCCTTCCGTTCCCCCCGCGACACAGTGGGGGGAATCACTGTTTTCGGCAGAATTCTGGATAAAATCCGCTACTTTGCCCGCGTGGGTTCCCTCCCGGAGGGCTATCACCTCGGGCCCATCGAAGGCGCCCGTACGTTTGACGATCGCGTCTGTCGCCTTCTTGGTGTGAGCTACGAGGATCTCACGCGCCGCACGCTGGAGGGCGGATCGGACGAAGACATCCTCGAGTGGTGTTTTCAAACCGGCCGGCGCCCTGATGGCGAGCAAATCGAAATCTGGAATGGCTTTATGCAAAAGCGCGGATGGCGTGACACCGCATCCGCCGGTCTCGAGAGGCAGAAGGCGGAAGCGGGGTTGGCCCACCGCGACGACATCGTCGTGTTCTTCGATCTTATGGATGTTGAGGAGGGCCGGGCTCCGTAAGCATCCCTCTTCCGGAGGCGCCGTCGAGGTCCCGATAGACTTGGCAAATTTTCTGAGCCGTTTCACAAATCGGGCCCCGGATCCTCCTCCGCGCTGGGTTCAGTCGGTGGCTGAGTGACACCCGGAGTCTGATATCCGCCCGACCGCCGCGCCATTCCGGGATTGCGCCCCTTTTGCGGGGTTCCTAATCTCGGTCTCGGGACTCTGGAAAACGGGTCCGCCCCCCCGCCCCATGTTTTCAGCCAGAACACGGCAATTTTTGGCTCTTCTCGCCGCGTGTCCAACTTTGAGTGCGTCGGCCGCTGTGGACTACGGCTCTGAAGTCCGGCCGATTTTACGCGCCTCCTGCACCCACTGCCACGGCGAGGAGGAGAATCCCGGTGGAGGCATCGACCTGCGTTTGCGGCGATTCATGTCCGCGAGAACCGAAGACGGCGCTCCCGTGGTGGAACCTGGATTTCCGGACAAGAGCGAACTGGTGCGGGTGTTGCGCGAAAAGGAAATGCCCAAAAAGGGCCGGAAGCTTTCCGAATCCCAGATCGCACTCATTGAAACATGGATCCGGGAGGGCGCCACCGTGGGCGAGCAGGAACCCGAGTCCATTCCGCCGGGACAGTACCTTACCGCGGCGGACAAAACCTTCTGGTCGTTTCGCCCCGTGCAACGCAAACCCGCTCCTTTGTTTGCGGACTCGCCCGGTTTGGCGCCGATAGACGCCTTCCTGCGCGTCCGTTTGCGGGAGCAGGGAATGGATTTCGCGCCGGAGGCCGATAAGGCCACCTTGCTGCGCCGCGTGCGGTTGGATCTGACCGGCATCCCGCCAACCCCGGAGGAGATGGAGGCTTTTTTGGGCGATTCCTCCCCCGACGCTTATGCGCGCCTCGTGGACCGCCTGCTTGCGGACCCCGCCTACGGCGAACGCTGGGGCCGCCACTGGCTGGACGTGGCAGGCTACGCCGACACCAACGGCTACACCGAGGCCGATTCGCCCCGGCAGCACGCGTGGCGCTACCGGGACTACGTGATCCGCTCCTTCAACGGGGACAAGCCTTGGGATCGTTTCATTCAGGAACAACTCGCCGGGGATGAGCTTGCGGGGGCTGCTTCGGGGACCGTGGCGGGACTGGTTCAGGATCCCGGCCTGCGGGAAACGCTTGTAGCGACGGGTTTCCTGCGCATGGCCCCGGATGGAACCGGGGACCCCACAGACGACGCGAAGCTCGCCCAGAACCAAAACATCGCGGACACCCTGCGCGTTGTCTCCAGCGCGCTGACCGGTCTGACGGTCGCGTGCGCCCAGTGCCATGACCACCGGTATGATCCCATTACGCAGGCCGACTATTACCGGTTTCGCGCGATTTTTGAGCCTGCATTGGATTGGAAAAAATGGCGCCCTCCCGCGCAAATGCTTGTCTCGCTCTACACAGAGGAGGAACAGCGGCAGGCTGCTGCCATCGAAAAACAAGCACTGGAAATTGATGCCGAAGCCAAGCGCATGGAGCGGGCGTTTCTGGATGAGATCTTCGAGAAAAAAATCCTGGAGGTACCCGAGGC
>JBILWF010000039.1:0-9574 GCA_044370075.1 Chthoniobacteraceae bacterium
TTCTCGCAGTCCTCGAGTTGCTGGCGTTGGAGTCCGAGTTCCTGCGCGACAATGAGCACCAAAACGCGGTGGGCGGCCTGCGACAGGTATTCGTCCCGCTCGCGGATGAGCGTTTGCAGCTTTTCCTTGTGCTCCGCGGTGAGGATCCGCTCGACGGCTTCCTTCCAGATCGGTTCGTTTTCCGGGGCCAACGGGGAGAACGTCAGGTTCTGGCTGTTCTTGAGGCGGACGGGAAGCGCGACGTTTGGGGAGCGATCGAGGCTCATTCGCAGGGTGCGTTCCACCGTGTCACGTCGTTCCCGCAAAGCGGCTTCCGTGGCACCCTTGGCGGCCAGCCGGAGTGACCTTGCGGAATCCGGATCTAGTTTGAGCAGCTCACTCCACTGTTCGATTTTTGCGAGCAGCGGTTCCCGCGCGCTCTGGAGGCTCCTTTGCGAGCGCTCCCACAAATGCGAGGAGATGAGTTCCTCGCCATCTTCCGGAGCATCGGTCTCTGCGGCTTCCGGTGGATTCGCCTGCGCCTGTTGTGGGGCTTTCTGATCGAACTGAGCCTGATTGGGGTTGTTCTGTTTGCGGGAGTATTCCCGCCACATCGCCAGCTGAGAGGGGCTCAGGACCAAGGCGAGATCCTTCTCCGGGATGGTGAAGTTTTGTTCCTCGGTGTTGAGGGCGAGCAACCGGGTGAGTGAATCGCGCCCCCCCCCCTCAAAAACATTGGGGTCCGGATCCTTGCGGAGCGCGTTCACGGCAAGGGGTTCGAGCTTGCGGAGTTGATCGACCGTGGTCCCGCAGATATGTGCGATGCGGGCGAGGCGCAGGCGGACAAAAGGCGGGGTTATTTCGCGCACAAAGACCTCGCTGCATTGGCTGATTTGCTCCAATTCCGTCGCAGAGAAGAGATCTTTAAGCCCCTCCTCCCATGCCGCTTCCAAAAGGGGGCGGTTGTCTCCAGGGCGCCGTGCAGAATCCAGCCAGCTAAAGAATAGAAAGCCTCCCCGGGGATTTTTTCTCCCGCTCTCGGGCAGTTTCGAGAGATAGGAAAGGCCCAGTTCCCGTGTTCCCTCAAGGGCCGTCTGGATGCTTTTTTCGACCAGTTCCCGAAGTTGCTTGGTGCGCTCCTCGGGCAGGGATAAATCGAACTGAATCGCGTGGATTTTCTGCGCGTATGCCCTCGATGCGAACTCGCGCGACTGGGCCTCGATTCCATCCCACGTGTTCTGCGCATCCTTCCTTCGTCTCTGTTTCTCCGTGTCCCATTTTGCCTGCTGCTCCGGGGACAAGTGCGCGTTTAGAACCGCCTCCCACGCGTCGGTTCCCAGGATGTTGGTATGCGCCACCAGCAGGGGAATGTTTCCGCTTCGGATCAGCGAATACGTGAGTGCGCTGTCAAAATCGCCGAAACGCGCCCGCATATCTTCCGGAAGGACAGCCAGAATAGCCCCTGCGGCGCGTGGCATGTGTTCCGCGACGAGCGTCTGAAATTCGGCATCCAGCGCACGGGAGATCTCCGGGGAAAGATCCAGGCGTTTGGCGAGGATCTGTATCTCTTCCTTGAACTCACGCTCCCATTTTTGTCTGAGTTTCTCGCCCATCCGGACCACGGCAGAGGGTGTTCCTTCGGAGGATTTTGCAGTGCCTGTTGCAGTTTGATTTTTCTCCGCCGCAGTGCCTGGTATCTCCGCCCATGCATGCCCCGCGAAAACTCCACAGCCCAGACACGCGGCGACCCCCCAGGCGAGCCGGCGCGGGGGCACAATCGCAGCCCGGGGAGCGCCCTTGTTGATGCGTGGATTGCTCATCTGGGTGCGTTCTCGAGACGGTTAAAATAGGCGTCGAGTCCGGTTTTGAACTCGGCGGGAAACTCTTTGCCCGCCTGCCCCGTGGCCTGTCCTACCGGGCGCGAAGCCATGGTGGCATCGGTGTTTCCAGATCCGATTTCGGCCAAGGCCGCCGTGGAGGCAAACGCAGCCGTTCCCCCGCCTCCCGGACTGCCACCACCACCTCCGCCTCCCTTGGGACTGCCCCGTTTGGCTTGAAGCAAAAGCTCGATGGCCTCGGTTTCCGCGGCAACCGAACGTGCCCCGGTGTCGGGCGTATTTAAAATGCCCTCCGCCTCCCGCATCACGTTCACAACCGCATTCAGGAGCCGCAGCTCTTTGGTGAATTTCTGTTCTGCCTGCGGGATTTGGAGAATGTCGCGCAGCGCCTCCGCCGTGAGCGCGGCAATGGAATCCTGTTTGGTGCCCAGCTCTCTGGCACCCGCGGTGTACTCGGGAGCTTCGAGCGCTTCCCGGGCCGACTCGGCCTCCCGCGTCTGGTCGCGCAGTTGGATTTCCTGTTGGAGCGCCTTCATCACCTTGAGGACAATTTCCGGAGGCAGACTCTCGCTGCTACCAGAGCTGCACGACTTGCAGTTGCTCGCGCTTACGAGCTCCTCGGACCAGCGGTCGAGCGTGTCGGCCCAAAACTCGGCGCTCGAAAGCGTCTGTCCAGAAAAGTTGATTAAGAGGCGTTTGGAATTGCGCGCGAGCCGTTCGGTCACGTTGGCGGTCCGCATTTCCTCCAGCAGTTTGGTGAACCGGCTGTCCTGTTTGCGCTGTGCGTAGGCTTCCAAATCCCGCTGGATGAGCCCCACAAACTCGCTTTGCTCCGTGGCGTTGTCCGCAATTGGCAGCGATTCGGGCACCGGCTTACTGGAAACCCCGAAGGCGTCCAGAGTCTTTTGGGAGACCGACTTTGCTATAGCCATTTGTTTGCGGGAAGCGTGTTTGAGCCGTTTCACAAAGGTGCTGGTTTCAAAGCTCCCCAGCAGTTTGTTAAGCTGCTCGGAGACGCGGGCGAACTCCTCCAGAAGGTCTTTTTGCTCCGTGAGAGCCTGATCCATTTTTTCCTGCGCGGGCGACTCTGCGGGCGGGTTGGCTTCGTCCTTTTTGGCGCCGGGCACCGCGCCCAGTTGAGTTTGGGGCAGGGAGAGGCGCCCGGCGGAAGATGGCTTGGTGGTGGAAGCGGTTGGTTGGGGAGTCTGCGTGTTTGGTGCAGAAAGGCTCGATTCCTTGTCCGAGATGCCCGGCGCGGGCGGCTTGGGGGGCGCGTTAGGTTGCTGCGTGTTTGAGGACGTCTGCTGGTTTTGCGGAGGTGTATCGCCCTGGCTGACCATCGGCCCGGCGGGTTTGGAGGGAGTGGAGTTGGACGGGAGTGGGCGCTGTCCCGCGGACGGTTGCTGAGGGCTGGGGCCGGTTTGCGCGGGCGTTCCCGGTTGAGCGGAGCCTGACGCTGTGTCGGCGTTGGACGATTGCTTGAGCAAGCTTGCCACGGACGGCATGCGCGCTTTGGAGATGTCTTTAAGCGACTGAAGCATGGTGGCCCAGGTTTCGAGACGGAAGGCGTCAAACTCGTCGTTGCGTGTGGCCTGTTGCACGAGGTTGCGTCCCGCGCTGGTGAGTGCATCGAGGCGGGCCGCGTTTGCACTTTCGGCGTTTGCCTGCTGGGAAATGCGCCGGCGGTTTTCGGCCCGGTCGAGTTCCGCCGCGCTCATTTGCCTCAGCTCCTGATTGCTCTCGTGCAGTTGTTGTTCCCGGTCATAGGTTTCGTGCGCTGCCGTGAGCCATTTTCCGAACTGCTCAATGAGCCACATTGCGTGGTCGGTCTTGTTCAGAACGTGAACCATAAACACGGGCGAAACCACCCGCTTGCGTTCGGGCAGATAATCGGTGCACCACGCGCGGATTTCCAAGGTCTGGGGCGTGATTCCCTCGCGCGCGGCGCAAAAGGTCGCCCGCGCGGTCATCTCCCGGCGCTCGGGGTTTCCTGCCGCGGTGATTTTCTCGCCATGAATCGGTTCCGGTGCGGATTCGGAGGATTTCACGCCGTTCCATTCCAGACCGACGGCGCGGATTCCGAAGTCGTCCGAAGTGGTGATATCGAAGTTGAGCACTTCGGAATCGAGCACGACTTGTTCGAGCGAATCGCGCCGGGCGGAAAGGCGCGGGGCTTCATCTTCGGTGGCGTGGATTTTGAGAATCAGCGGATCCCGCGGGGTGAGGCCGTCGGCGTCCTTCCACGTGAGCTGACGTGCCGCGTCTTCGGTCACGGCGGCGAAGGGAGTCTGAATGCGGTTCTCCTCCACCTGCAGCGGTTCGGCATCGAGGTGCGCAAGCGCGAGGGGGCGGTGTACGGTGGCTTCGAACGCAACTCGGGCACCCCGCAACACCGGAACGGAGCCGCCTCGGATGTCCATGCGCACTTCGGAGGTGTACTGCAAATAGGCGGGAAGCGACAGACGCGCGGAAAGGGCGCTGAGCTCCGGCCGTTGTTTGGGTTCGATGCGGATCGCCTTGCGTAAATCCCCGATGGAAATGCGCAGCTCGGCGTCTGTCTTTTGCGGCGGAAACGCGAGGGAATAGGTGTCGGCGGAAAGCGATCCGGTCACCAGCGGTTGCCGGGCGATGCGGGCCGTCCCGAGGGCAGGCTTTTGCTGCGTGTCCCCCGCAAGGCGCACCGGAAGCGAGAAGGGTTCCGCGATGGGAACCACGAGACGGTCGGGCAGGGATTCGACGCGCGTGAAGGTGAAGCGCTCGGTGGCGCGCCACGGCATGGCCCAGCGGGCCAGCGCGTTGGAGGCTCCGTCGGCGGTCCATGCAGACACACACGCCGTGGCGAGCACGAGCAGTGCTGCAATCCACGCCCAGCGCACGTGGCGCGCGTCGGGGACTGCGGATCGAAAATCCCGGTCTTTGACCGAATCCGCCGCCTGCGCGAGGGCGGCTTGGACAAGGCGTTCACTGCGTCCCGCGACGCCCTGCGTTTGGTGGGCGAGTTCAACAAGGCCCAGCAGCTGGTCGCCGAGGCGGGGAAAGGTGCGTTTGAGTAGGCGGGCTGCATCCTCCAAACGCCGTTGGCACCACACCCAGCGGTACCACTTGAGCGGTACCCCCAGCAGCAACGTGGCCCCGCCGCAGGCCAGCAGCGCGACGCGCAGTTCCTGCGGCGTTTCTGTAAAACGGTCGCACACGAACACCAGCAGGTACGAGCCGATCAGTCCCGCAAAGGCGCCCAGAAAAGCTTCGGCAAGTTTCACCCGCCAGACGCTGCGCCGGAAGTCGGCCAGCTTGGTTTCAAGGATCGGTGGAAGCTGGAGTTTCATTTTCCAAAGAGGGGTTGGAGGCGTCTGCCGAATTGCCGAACTCAAAAAGCGCCTGCTGTTTTACGGCCTACCCAAAAGATTCCCAGAAGCAGCACGATGAATCCAGCCCACAAGGGATGTCCCCAGAGCGGAATACGCCTCTCTTGCGGTTCCTGGGTTCCGAGGGCGGTGAGGGTTTGGAGCAGCTCCTGCGCCTGCGTTGCCTCGAGCGTTTTGCCGCGTGTCAGCTGCGCTATCTCTCGCAGCACATCGCTGCGGATGGGCTGGCCGAGTTTCTCGCGGCTCATGCCCTGGATGGAAACCACCGATTCCAGAACGGACGCGGATTCCGCGCACTGGAGCCGCACCCGGTGCTCGCCGGCTTCCGCGGGACTGAATGTTCCGCTGAAAAGTCCCCAGCTGTCCTCGCCCACGGCCAAAAGGCGCACGCTTGCCGTTTTGCCGGAGGGCGTGGTGATTTGCGCAACCACCGTTCCCTGCCGCAGCGGCTCTCCCGAGGCGGAACTCACGTTCGCGTTGAGCGTGAGCACGGTGTCCACGCGCGGACGGTCCGGCGAATAAAACAGCCGCATCTGATCCCCCTTGGACATCGTGCGCTGATAGGCCATCCAGCGAACCACCTGGCCCCAGAACCGGTAGTGGTAGCGGTCTTCGACGCCCTTGCGCCAGCGCCACGCCCCGTCGGTACCCATGAACAGAATCTTTCCTGCGCCGTGGGTTTTGGTGGCCAAAAGCGGAATGCGCCCGAATTTATTGCGATCGGTTTCGTGCGTGGCCAGCACCTCGGTGCCCGCCTTGGCGCGTGCCGCGGGGGCGTACCATTGAAAGCCGGGCAGGTTCTGCCAAACGCGCAGGTTGGCTTCCTCGGAGTCTTCGAGCTTCGTCAAAAGGCTGTGCACCCCGGAGTCGGTGAGCGCAAAGCGTCCCGGCGTGGCGCTACCCCATCCCCGCGGCTGCGCCGTGTCCCATACAATCGGAAGTAATTCTCCAAGGGCCGTTTCCTGGAGCGAGATTTCGTTTCCCAGCAGGCCCGGCATGAACACCAGACCCGCCGCCTGGTCGCGCACGAGCTTTTGCAAAGACGTGCAGTTTTCGGGTGTGAGCTGACTTGGACCAACGCCGATGTCCCCGACAAAAACCACATCGTAGCCCGAGAGAGATTCGTCCTTGGGAAAGGCCGGCAGATATCCGCGCCCGGCCCCCGCGCTGGCAAGATCGGGATGCAAAAGCAGGCACTCGACCTGCACGCCGGGATCGCGTTCGAGCGCGTTCCGCAGGTAGCGGAACTCCCAGCGCGGATGCGTTTCAATCAACAGCACGCGCAGCTGTTCCTTGCGGATCGAGAGGGGCGCCTCCTGCGTGTTGTTGTGAAGGTAGCGTTCCTCGCCGGTGGGCGGGACGGTGAGTTTGAGTTGCAGATCCCCCACTCGGTCCGTTTTCCACACGAGGACGTCCTGGAGCTTTCCCATAGCGGGAATGACCACCTCTTTGTGCACGGTCTCACCGGTGGACGTCGTCATCTCGAGGACGGCCGTGTGCTCGCGGGGCAGCGAGCTTTCGAGGGTAAAAGGAATCCGCACCGGTTTGCCCGCGATCGCGAAGGTGGGCACGTCGAAGCCCATAAGCTGCACATCCGGCAGCCGCGTTTCCGAGCCGATCGGAATCGAAAAAACGCGGATGTCTTTCAGCCGCATCTGCACCGCGGCTTCGGAGGGAGGCGATCCCGTGTTCCAGTCGCCATCGCTCAAGAGGACGACCGCTTTGAGGTGGGGGTGTTTTTCCACGGTCTTGAGCAGGGCGGCGTTGAGATCCGTGGCTTCCTCCGGAAGATTGGATTCGGAGGAGAAGGCTTCCTTGGCCACGTCCCAGCGGTCGGCGAGGTGCGCCCAGAGGTCCGCGTTTTCGATGCGGGAGACAATCTCCTTGCGGGCGACAGCGGGGCGGGAGGGATTGTCGGGGTCGAGCACGTCCTCCGTGTTCATCGAGCCGGAATGATCCGCCAGAACCGTGAGGACGGGTTTGTTTTCGGGAAGAGCCGTTTCCTGGAGTTCGGGCTGGTTGAGGGTCAGGGCGATGGCGATGGCGATTACGACGCGAAGTGCTTCCAGCGCGCACATCCCGCGCCGAAATCCGCTGCGTCGTGCCGTTTCAAACGCGAGAAAAGCCACAATCGCCACAAAGCAGACCGACACCGTGAGCGACACGGGCGTCTGCGTGAAAACAAGCGACTGGTGGACGGATGCCATGCGAAAGAGGCGGGATAAATCAGGAAACCGGCCGACGGGTTGCGCGCCCCAAAGCGTTCGCGGGCGGGGAGGATGGGGAGGTGCTCGGCAAACACAGCAGCGCCTCACCGATGAGGCAGAGCGCCATGGCCATTAAGAACGTCCTCCATATTTCCGAGGTCAGATCCCGGCCGTCCTCGACCGAGTCGGTCAGCACGCGGAAATCGAGTCCCGCGAACAGTCCCTGTAGCGCCGAAGCGTTGAGATACTCCCAAGTGTCCTCGGCGGTCGGGCGGTTGAGTGCGATCCGGTATTTTCCGGACTCCACCACTCCCGCGCGCAGCCCCATGTTCAGGGTTGAAGACGCCGTTTCCGCGGGATCGTGAATGGCCCGCCACGGCTCGCTTTGCATCGGGAGTGTGCGCGCGCCGCACCCCGCCATCTGCGAAAAACCCAGCGACTGCGCCCCGCTCTGCAACGCGCGGTGCATTAGCGCAAAAAGCACGACCCCTTCGCGGGACAGACTCGAGTGGTTTGGACCAGGAAGTGTTCCCAAAAAATACACGCGGGATTGTTCCGGAGCGCGCATCAGCAGCGGGGTGCGCTCGTGCAGATGGGCGAGGGTATGGCCTGCTCCCTGAATCCCGCAGCGCCTGCGGATTTCGAGTCCGCCCACGGCCAGTGCAACGCCATCCTGCGTGTTGGCGAGCAGGTCGGCATCGTTGCGCCATCCCTCCGGATTGCGGACTTCGGCAAACGTTTCCCATGCTCCCCAGCGGACTCCCCAAGCCTGGGTTTCATCCGGGTTTTCGGGGGGCAGAAAGAGAAGCGCGCGTCCCCGCTGGACATGTTCCTGTAAAAGACCGCGCAAGGGATCCACCTCTCTTGGGACGGGCGCATGCCATACGATCAAACCGGTTTCGTCCCAGGAAATTTCATGGACCCGGCTCGGCGTAAAGAGGTCCGCGGCGTACTGGCGGGCGGGATCCGCGGGTGCGGAGAGCGCGGCGAGCAGCGCGGCTGCTTCTTCGGGATTTTCGCTGACCACCGCGGACTTCAGCACCGGGGGGTGGTCGAAAACAAAATGGAAAACGTTGTTGGCGGCATTGGAGTCCGCGGGCAGCTCAAGCCGGCCCCACCCGCGTGTGAGGGAACGGTCCACGGGAATTTCCATTCCGCGCACGCTCAGGTGTGCGTCCTTCATTTCGATTTTGAGTGTGCTGCCAACGCCGTGGAGCACACAGCGCACAGGTACTTCAATGGGCGCGGGGTTTTCGGTGTTGCGGTCCAGGGTGATGTCCAGCAGCAGCTTGGAGTCGGAAGCGGTTTGACGCAGCTGCACCGCATCGACGCGGATGGAGAAGTCATCGGCAGGCGGTTGCGGGTAGTTGAGCAGATGAAAGCGTACGCCCGGGAGCGCGGAGAATGCTTTGCGCAGCGATTCCCAGCGGGGACTGGAGGCATCCCAGTCGTGTTTTTGAAGATCGCTCACCAGCCACACATCGGTACGCCCAGTTTTGTTGGAGGCGATGTAGTCCAGCGCGTTTTGGAGCAGGCCGGGGATGTCGGCCGCGGTGTCCGAGTCTGTGGACTGGGGCAACGCGAGCAGGGACTCGGGTTTGTCGAGGGCCATGGGCTGGGAAGTAGCGCTGTCGAGAAGCACCACGCGCGAGCGTGTTCCCACGGCATCGCGGATGGCTTTTACGACGTTGCGCAGTCCCGTCTCCCGCTTGCCGTATGTGGCAGTGGCCGGGCGCTGCTCCATGCTGGCCGAGCGGTCGAGGAGCACGAGCACGGTGTCGGGAACGCCTCCGGTCAGGCCCAGCCATCCTCCGGCCAGCGGGCGGCATACCATGAAAAGAAGCGTCGCGACTGCCAGCACGCGGCACGCAAGAATAAGAATCTGGCGCAGGCGCGAGAGGCCTTTGTTCATCTGCTGGGCCATGCGCAGAAACATCATCGCCGCCCAGTGCACGGGTTTGCGGCGGAAGAGGTGGATCAAATGAATGACCACCGGAAGAGCCGCCAGCGGCAGCAGCAGAAGGAGCGCTGGTTGGAGAAACGTCATGACTTGCTCCGCCGCTTGGGCATCCGGCTCAACAGAAACTTCGCCAGCGCGTCTTCGTAGCGCTCCTGCAGGAGGATCCGCTGGTAATCGATGCCCGAGGTGCGCACCAATTCCTCCATCTGCTGCAGGTACTCAGTG
>JBILWF010000031.1:0-10072 GCA_044370075.1 Chthoniobacteraceae bacterium
TGGGAGGGGCGAGAAAAATGTCGATTAGAACCGCGCGTATCGCCGCATCGTCGCACGTGCGGATGGAGCGGGCCCCCTGAACATCGACGTCGACCAGCACGTCATTTCCGCGGGCGAGTCGGTCCAAAACCTCGGAGCGCAGTGTGCCGTAGTAGTTGCCGTGCACTTCTGCCCATTCCAGTAAATTGGCCTTTTGAATCTGCTCTTCAAAAGCCGGACGGCTCAGAAAATGATAATCGATGCCGTCCCGTTCTCCGGGGCGCGGCGTCCGTGTGGTGCAGGAGACGGAGTATTCGAAATCCCCGAAATGGCGGATGCCATGCAGCAGCGTGCTTTTTCCCGCACCGGAAGGCGCTGAAATGACGAACAGGAGGTTGTCGCGTCTGTGAGCGAAAAGATCGGGTTGGGAGGGGTGGCTCATTCGATGTTCTGGATTTGCTCGCGAATGCGTTCGAGTTCCGCTTTGGCTTCCACGACGTGCCGGGAGGTTTTGGCATCGTTGGATTTGACGCCCAATGTGTTGAACTCGCGCGCGATTTCCTGTGTGAGAAACTCGAGGGTGCGTCCCACGGGGGTGCTGGCGGAGAGCAGATCCAGAAACTGGAGGAAGTGGGATTCGAGCCGGGTGAGTTCCTCGGTGACATCGGATTTGTCGGCGTAAAGAGCGAGTTCGCGGAGGATACGCTCGTCGTCCACGGGGAACTCTATTCCCGCGGCTTGGAGCCGCAGAAACAGCTGGTTGTGGTACGCGCGCTGGATTTCCGGCGCGCGCGATGCGATTTGCCGGGTGATGCTTTGGATGTGTGCCAGACGCGCGGTTAAATCACGGGCGAGGTTTTTCCCTTCGGTCTCACGCATCGCGAGCAATTCGGAGACGGCCAGATTGAGGGCCCGGGAGAGGGGTTCCCAAGCGTCCTCGGGAGCAGGAACGGCGGGTTGGGTTCCGAGCACACCCGGCGCGCGAAGGACCGCATCCAGTGTGACTTCTCCGGCGAGGCCCAGTTCGTCGCGCAGTGCCAGCATGGCCGCCGCGTAGGTGCGCGCGAGGGGAAGATCGATGGCCGTGGCAGCCAGCGTTTCCGCCGGCTGATGAAAACTGACGGCCACATTGAGCCGCCCGCGCGAGACAGCGGAGAGCAGGGTTTCGCGAATGCGCGGTTCGAGTATCTGGAGGCTCTTGGGCAGCGTCAGCGAGAGGTCAATTTGTTTGCGGTTGATGGCTTGAATTTCAACGCACGCCTTTCCGCTGCCGCAAGCGGCTTCGCCTTTTCCATAACCGGTCATGCTGTGCATGGGAAAGGCCTCGGATGCGGTTACTTCAGAAGAATTTCCGCCGCCTGGGAAACATCCTTGTCACCCCGCCCCGAGAGGTTGAGCAGGAGGATTTGCGTGGGATCCATGCGGGGGGCTATTTTGAGGGCGTATGCCACGGCATGGGCCGTTTCGAGGGCTGGGATGATTCCCTCGATTTGGGAAAGGCGTTGGAAGGCATCCAGCGCTTCGTCATCGGTGGCAAAATCAAAGTCGATTCGGCCCTGATCCCGCAGATAAGCGTGCTCGGGGCCGACGGCGGCGTAATCCAAACCCGCGGACACGGAATGTGTGAGCTGGATTTGCCCGTCTTCGTCGGTGAGCAGGTAGGTTTTGGTGCCCTGAAGAATGCCCAGTTTCCCACCATGGAAGCGGGCGGCGTGTTCGCCGGTGCGAATGCCGCGTCCGCCGGCTTCTACGCCGAGCATGCGTACAGATTCGTCGTTGAGAAAAGGCCAGAACAAACCGATGGCGTTGCTGCCGCCCCCGACGCAGGCCACCAGAAGGTCCGGGAGCCGGCCTTCCCTTTCGAGGATTTGGGCGCGGGCCTCCTCTCCAATTACCCGATGAAAATCCCTCACAATCATGGGATAGGGATGCGAACCGAGGGCGGACCCCAGAATGTAGTGTGTGGTGCGCACATTGGTGACCCAGTCGCGCATGGCTTCGTTGATGGCTTCCTTGAGCGTGGCCTGCCCTGCGGTGACGCCCACGACTTTTGCGCCGAGGAACCGCATGCGTGCCACGTTCAAGGCCTGGCGTTCCATGTCCACGGCACCCATGTAAATAACGCACTCCATTCCGGCGCGCGCGCAGACTGTGGCGGTTGCCACGCCGTGCTGTCCCGCGCCGGTTTCCGCAATGATGCGTTTTTTGCCCATGCGCTTGGCCAGAAGGATTTGACCGAGCGCGTTGTTGATCTTGTGCGCGCCGGTGTGCAGCAGATCCTCGCGCTTGAGATAAATGCGGGCTCCACCCAGTTCGCGGGAGAGGCGTTCGGCGAAGTACAGCGGCGTGGGACGGCCGGCGAAATCTTTGAGGGAGGCGGCCAGCTCGGTTTGGAAGGTGCGGTCCTGCCGTGCGGTGGCGTATTCAGCCGCGAGGGTGTTGAGGGCGTCCATCAAAGTTTCCGGCACGAACATGCCTCCGTACGGTCCAAAGTGGCCGTGCTTGTCCGGAAGAGATTGCAGGTCGATCATGGGGTGGAAGCTAGGGAGTCCGCACGGGGTCTGCAACGGGCAATCCGGCGGTGTCCGTGCAATTCATTGGCCAACACCGGGGACTGCTGTAGGGTGGTTGAGGAAATCACCCCCGCAGTATGTTGAGTGCAATTGTAGTCGCTGCTGGCAGTTCGAGGCGCCTGGGATACGACAAGCTGATGGCTCCGTTGGCCGGAAAATGCGTTCTCTGGCACTCCCTGAACGTATTTGGAGCCATGCCGGAAATTGAACGGCTCATCATCGTGACGCGGAACGAGCGGATTGAAGAAATGGATGCGCTCGCCGAGAGTGCCGCGGCTTTGAAGAAGCGCGTCATCGTGCCTGGAGGCGAGGAGCGGTACCTGTCTGTGTGGGCCGGGCTGCAGGCGCTCGAGGGATCCGTTTCGGATTTTGTGGCGATACATGACGGGGCGCGTCCGCTGATTACGGCTGCGGCGATCCGGGCTTGTGCGGAATTGGCGCGGAGGGATGGTGCGGCGTGTTGCGCTTCCCCGATACCGGACACGGTGAAGCGTGCCGACAGCGAAGGGGTTGTGGTGGAGAGTGTGGAGCGGAGCGGTTTGTGGGCGATGCAGACGCCGCAGGTTTTTTCGTGCGATTTGATCCTTCAGGCGTATGCGGCGATTATAGCGCGAAACGACATGGTTACGGACGAGGTGTCGGCGGTGCAGAAGCTGGGTACGCGTGTTGCGCTATACCGGAACGAGGATTGGAATTTCAAAATCACTTATAAGCGCGATTTGGATATGGCTGAGCAAGTTTTGCGTTTGCGGTCGGAGGGGTTGGGCGGGGGGAGTCCACGGTGAGCGTGCAGACGGGCTACCGGGTGACTCGCCTTGCAAACGGGGTGCGCGTGGCCACGGCGACCATGCCGCATCTGCGGGGCGTCTGTGTCGGGGTATGGTCCGCGGTGGGGGGGCGGCATGAGCAGCCGCGGGAGTGCGGGGCCGCGCATTTTGTGGAGCACCTGCTTTTCAAGGGGACGCGCAAACGCACGGCGCGGGAGTTGAGCTTCGCGGTGGAAGGCGTGGGCGGGTACCTGAATGCCTACACCACCGAGGATCACACCTGCTTTTATGCAAAGGCCGGAGCGGTTCATTTCCGGCGTTTGATGGAGGTTCTTTTGGAGATGTACATCGATTCGAGTTTTCCCGCGGCGGAACTCGAGAGGGAGCGGGAGGTGATTCGGGAGGAGATTCTTTCGGGCCGGGATTCTCCGTCCCAGTGGGTGGAAGAATTGCTGGCCGGGTCGTTGTGGCCGGATCACGCGCTGGGTCGGCCCCTGACGGGAACCCTTGAAAGCGTGGAATTGCTTACGCGCAGGGATTTGAAAGCTTTTCATAACCGCCATTATTGCGGCAAAAACACCGTGCTGACTGTTTCAGGGCCGGTGGCGCATACGGAGGTGCTGGAGGCGGTGGCACCCATGGTTCAGAGGCTTTCGCCAGGCAGCGTGAGCCGCGCGCCCGCTGCGTCCCGTGCGGGGCGCAGGAAGGTTGTGGTGGAAAAGCAGCCCACGGAGCAGGCGCACGTGGCGCTGGGTTTTCCGGCTTACAGCCGCGTGGATCGCCGCCGTTTTGCCCTGCGGCTTTTGTCTGTGATTTTGGGTGAGAATATGAGCTCGCGGCTTTTTCAGAGCCTGCGTGAAAAGCGGGGTTACTGTTACTCGGTTCAGAGTTCGACGGTGGCATTTCGGGAGACGGGCGCAGTGCAGATTTATGCGGACCTCGATCCCCGGAAGTTTGAGCGGGCACTGGTTGAAATCCGGAGGGAATGCGGCCGGATGCGGACCAAGGCACCGGGGCGCACCGAGCTCAAAAGGGCGAAGGATTACATCATCGGGCAAACCCAGATCTCGCTGGATAGTGCGACCTCGCAGAACACGTGGATGGCGGAGTCGCTGATGGCGCACGGGCGCATAGCGCTTTTGAATGAAGTGGAGGAGGCTGTGGCGGCGGTGGAAGCTGAAGAGGTGCGGTTGGCAGCGCAGGAATGTCTTTCGTTGTCCGGGGCGTCGGCGGCATTGATCGGGCCTTCCCTTTCCCAAGAGCAGTTTGAGGGGCTGCTGCGCGACTGAAGGCCTGTAAAGGGCGGGTTGCCAAGCGGACTGTTTTCGCCCAGAACCATGCCGCGCGACGCCGCACCCTTCGAACACCCATCCATTTTTGTTTATGCTTTCAGCCGGTATTGTCGGACTTCCCAACGTTGGAAAATCGACGCTTTTCAATGCAGTCACGCGCACGCGGAAGGCGCAGGCGGCGAACTATCCGTTTTGCACAATTGACCCGAATGTAGGCGTTGTGACGGTGCCGGATGCCCGGTTGGAGGTGCTTTCGAAAATGTCCTCCTCCAAAAAGTTGGTGCCTGCAGCAATTGAGTTTGTGGATATTGCGGGGTTGGTGAAAGGGGCCAGTGCGGGGGAGGGCTTGGGCAACCAGTTTCTGAGCCACATACGGGAGGTAAACGCCATCGTGCAGGTGGTGCGGTGTTTTGAGGATGACGACATTCACCATGTGAGTGGATCGGTGGATCCGGTCCGGGACATTGAAGTCATCAACACGGAACTGGTGCTGGCGGACATCGCCACGCTCACGAAGCGGTCCGAACGGCTGCAAAAGTCCGTGCGCGCGGGCGACAAGACGGCGAAGGTCGAAGTGGCCGTGATTGAAAGGCTACTGCCTCATTTAAACGAGGGACGGCCGGCCATCACGGCGGCGCTCTCGGACGAGGAGGCGCGGGTTGCGCGGGAGTTTTTCCTTTTAACAAGCAAGCCCACCATTTTCGCGTGCAACGTGTCCGAGGCCGATTTGGCGGAGGTAACCCGCATGGTCGAAAAGGGGGAATCCTCCAGCCTTCCGTCGGCCGTCCACGTGGGCGCGGTGCGCAAGTATGCGGAGAGCCAGTTTGCGGCGGAGGCGGTTGTTATTAGTGCGCAGATCGAGAGTGAACTGGTGGATTTGCCGGAAGCGGATGCGGCGGAGTATCTGGCGGGGTTGGGGGTTCAGAGTTCGGGGGTTGGTGCGTTGATCCGCGGGGTGTATCATCTGCTGGGCCTGCGGACGTATTTGACTACGGGTGAGCAGGAAACGCGGGCGTGGACGATTCGGACCGGGGACAAGGCGCCGGCCGCGGCGGGGGTGATTCACTCGGATTTTGAGCGTGGGTTTATTGCGGCCGAAGTGGTGGCGTTTGCGGATCTGGTGGGGCTTGGGTCGTTTGCGAAAGCGCGGGAAGCGGGCAAGTTGCGGATCGAAGGCAAGGAGTACGTGGTTCAGGATGGCGACGTGGTGGAGTTTCGTTTCAATGTGTGAGGTGTCCTTCGGGGATGGAAATTTCCGCAACTTGATTTGCGATTCGGGTGGACTGGGTTAAGAAGGGAGGCAGCATGCACCCCTGCTTTTCCTCCCTTCACCGGGTACTTTTCATCGGCCTTTTGTTTTGCAGTGCGGGTTCTGTGGTGTGTGAGGCGGAACCGGTCCCAATTCGAAAAAGCCTTGCCCGCATCACCAACACGGCGCAGGACCCGAACTACCGGCAGCCCTGGCTTTCGGGCATGACCAACACGGGGTCCGGAACGGGATGGGTGGTTTCACCCCGGCGGATCATGACCAACGCCCACGTGGTGTCGAACGCCCGGTTTCTGACCCTGGAGAAGGAGAACGATCCGAAGAAGTACATCGCAAAGGTTGAGCACATCGCGCACGACTGCGATCTGGCGCTTCTTCGGGTGGAGGATGATTCTTTTTTCAAAGACACCGTCCCCCTCGAGATCGGCGAGATTCCAGAGATCGAGACGGAGGTTTCCGTGTACGGGTATCCGATCGGAGGGGAGCGGTTGTCGGTGACGCGCGGGGTGGTTTCCCGGATTGATTTCCGCAGCTACGTGCATTCGGCGATCGACTCGCACCTGACGATTCAGATTGATGCGGCCATCAACCCGGGAAACAGCGGGGGACCAGTCCTTCAAAAGAGCAAGGTGGTGGGCGTGGCGTTTCAAGGCTTCAGCGGGGATGTGGCGCAGAACGTGGGGTACATGATACCCACGCCCGTGATCCGGCGGTTTTTGAAGGATGTGGAGGATGGGGTTTATGACCGGTATGTGGATCTTTCGATCAGTGTGGTGAACACGCTCAATCCCGCGCTGCGCGCGGGTCTTGGCCTGCCCGCGGAAGACGTGGGTGTGATGGTGGCCAGTGTGGCGTCCGCGGGTGTGTGCCACGGACACCTCAAGCCGCGGGACGTGATTCTGTCCATTGACGGGCTGGCGGTTGCCAGCGATGGGACGGTTGAGTTGAACGGGGATCGCGTTCAAATGGCCGAGGTAGCGGAGCGAAAGTTTCGTGGTGACTCCGTGGATATGGAGGTGTGGCGCGACCGGAAGAAGATCAAGGTGACGGTTCCCTTCAAGGAAGGGTGGCCCTTTACGATGCAGTCCAATCAGTTTGATGTGCAGCCCACGTACGTGCTGTTTGGCGGGCTGCTCTTTCAACCGCTTTCGCGAAACCTGATCAGCACGGTCCAGTTTCAGAATTTGCGGATAAATTACTTTTTCGATGCTTTCACCGCGCGTGAGATTTACCGGAATCATCCCGAGGTCATCGTATTGACGGGGCTTCTGGCGGATCCGATCAACACCTACCTTGGGGAGTTTCGGGAGGGCATTTTGGAATCCATCAACGGGAGGATGATCCGGACGCTGAAGGAAATGGCGCAGGAGCTTGCGAAGCCCTCGGAGTTTTATGTGTTCCGGTTTGTGGGCAACGGGAAACCCCTTGTGCTGGAGAAGGCGGCGGTGGATGCGTCGCGTGAGCGGATCCATGCCCGGTATGGAGTGCGCAACGAGCAGAATTTGGATCCCGAAAAACGCTGAAATGAAGACAGGACTATTTTTCCATTCGATGCCGGACAAGGGCCCTGCAAAACGCCCGCAGCGCGGAGCCGTCGTGGGGCTGGTTTTGGCGGTTTTGCTCATGGGAGTTTGCCCGCCCGTCTTGCAGGGTGCGGTGTTGTTGCCGGAGGCGGTTTCAGCCGGAGCGGATGTCAGGGCTGCGGCTTCCAAGGCGAAGGAGGCGGTGGCGGAGCATGTGGTGCGTGTACTTGTGACGGCGCAGCCGCATGATTTTTCCCGGCCGTGGTCCAAGCGCGCGCCGGTTGCCCGCAAGGCGATGGGAACGGTCCTTTCGGGAGAACGGGTTTTGGTAACCGCGGAAGCCGTGGCGAATGCAACGTACATCGAATTGGAATCGCCGGATGGTGAAAGCAAACAACCCGCGGCGGTGGAGCACGTGGATTACGAGGCGAACCTTGCCTTGCTGAAGCCGGAGGGAAGCGGTTTTCTGAAGGGGCGCAAGGGTCTGGAGCTCAGCAGGCTCAAGGCGGGCGATTTTTTTACGGTCTGCCAGCTGGAAGCGAACGGGAATTTGCTTCTAAGCCGGGGTCAGATGAACACTGCGGAGGTGGCGCGGTATCCATTGGAAGAGTTTGCGTTTTTGATTTGCCGGGCGAGTTGTTCGCTGCAGATGAAGGATGCCACGCTTTCCTTGCCCGTGGTGTTGGATGGAAAGTTGGCGGGCATGGTTCTCCGGTACGATGCGCCCTCGAGCATTCTCGACATTCTGCCCGCACCGGTAATCGAACATTTCCTGAAGGACGCAGCCGACGGAGCGTATCAGGGTTTTCCGCGCATGGGTGCGGCGTTTGCCTCGACGCGTGATCCGCAACTGAGACGTTATTTGAAGCTGCCTTCCGGAAACGGGGGCGTCTTGATTACGCAGGTTTCGAAGGGCAGTCCTGCGGAGGGAGCGGGTTTGGTGGCCGGGGATGTGTTGATGGAGATCGCGGGAAAGCCTGTGGACGCGGACGGAAATTATCGGGACGAGGAATACGGCCGGATTTCGCTGGGGCATTTGGTCAGCACCCATCATTTCGAGGGGGAGGATCTTGCGGTGCGGATTTTGCGCGGCGGGGAGGCGAAGGAGGTGCATGTACGGCTGGCCCGGAGGCCGGTGGATCAGTATGTCAGCGAGCCTTATGTGATTGACCGCGCCCCGCGGTATTACGTGCTGGGGGGTCTGGTCTTGCAGGAGTTAAACCGGCAGTATTTGAGGGAGTTCGGGACGGACTGGGCGCGGAAGGCGCCGATGGAGTTGATCTACCTGGACACCAATCAGGCGGAGATGGAGAAGATGGGACGTCGGAAGATCGTGATGATCAGTCGGGTGCTGCCTTCGAATCTCACGGTGGGTTATGAAGAACTGCGGCATGTGATGGTGGATGCGATCAACGGCGTGCGGATCCAGAGTTTGGAGGATGTGCCCAAGGCGTTGAGCGCGACGAAGGATGGACTGATTAAAATTGAGTTGGAGCATGAGCCTTCGTTGCTTTACCTGGACGCAAAGGGGGTGGATCAAACGGCTCCTGCCATTCAGCGTGCGTATGGGATTCCGGAATTGAGCCGCCTGCGTTGATCGTGGCGCTGTTTTCGGATTAGCCTCGCATCTCTTTTCTTCCAATCATGGGAATTTTCAGTCGCCCCTCGTTCTATTCGGACAAGAAGCGTGAGCTGCCAACCGGACTTTGGCAGAAGTGCCCGGCATGTTCCGAGATGATTCACAATCTGGAGTTGCAACAGAATTTCCGGGTGTGTCCGCGGTGTGATCATCATTTTGTGCAGAGTGCCCTGGAGCGACTGGAAATGCTGCTGGATCCGGAAACGTTCGAGGAGCACGACGCCAACATGGTGTCGGTGGATATTTTAAAGTTTACCGGACAGGCCAGTTACACGGAGCGGTTGAAGACGTATCAAAAGAAAACCGGTCTGAGGGATGCAGTGTTGACGGGCTTCGGTGCGATCGAAGGACGGAGGCTGGGAATCGCGGTGATGGATTTCAATTTCATCGCGGCGACGATGGGTTCGGTGGTGGGGGAGAAGTTGACGCGCATTGTGGAGAAATCCACGGAGGCGAAAACACCGGTGGTGATTGTGTCGGCCTCGGGCGGAGCGCGCATGTACGAGGGGGCGGTGTCGTTGATGCAGATGGCCAAAACCTGCGGGGCCCTTGCGAGGCATGCCGCGGAGCGGTTGCCGTACATATCGGTGATGACGCATCCCACGACGGGGGGGGTAAGCGCGAGTTTTGCGACGGTGGGAGACATCAATCTCGCAGAGCCGAAGGCGATGATCGGATTTGCCGGGCCGCGGGTGATTCGGGAAACGACGCATCAGGATTTGCCGGCCGGCTTTCAAACGGCGGAGTTTCTTAAAGAGCACGGCCTGATTGATCGCATCGTGCACCGCAAGGAAATGCGGGACACCCTGGCGGTGTTGTTAGGCCACTTGGCACCACGTCGGTGAAGGACTATTCCGAAGCCCTTTCGTGGCTCTACAGCACGCAGCTCTTTGGAATTAAGCCGGGTCTGGGGCCGGTTTTACGCATGGCATCGGAATTAAAAATTCCGTTGAATGCGGGTGAGGATGGAAGCCGTCCGGTGTTGCGGATGCATGTGGCGGGAACCAATGGAAAGGGATCTACCTGTGCGAT
>JBILWF010000514.1:0-3167 GCA_044370075.1 Chthoniobacteraceae bacterium
GAACTCGCGAAGATGAAGCGTGGCACGCCGTCTTTAATGGCGCGCTCGATCAGAAACATGGAGGCGAGAGCGTTCACCTCCCAGTTGAGCTTGGAGTTGAGGTCCGAGCACGGATCGTTCGCCACATTGGCCAGATGAAGAACCGCGTCGATGCCCCGCAGGTCCCATGTACTTGCGTTGCGGATGTCATCCTGAACCACGGTGAGGTTTGGGTGAGCCTCGAGGTAGTTTCCAAACCACATGATGTCTACGCCGCGCACCGAATGCCCCTGCTGGAGAAGGCTTTTGGTGAGCGAGGTGCCGATGTAACCGCAGGCGCCGGTGAGCAGAATATTCATGGAAGCAGGGGATGGATTTCGGAGAAAATTAAATGAGAGGGCGAACCATTCTTTCTTCTCTACTGCGGATGAAGCAGGGAGAGGCAGTTCTCGAGCAGGGCCTGTTTGGAGATAGGCTGGCTGTTACCTACGACTTTGACCGCCTGAGCGCCGGCAAGCTGTCCAAGAAATGTGGATAGCCCGATCGGCACGCCCGCAGCGGCTGCCAGGGCGGCCACGGAGAAGAAGGCGTCCCCTGCGCCGATGGTGTCTGTGGCGGAGGGTTCCAGCGGGGGCCAGCGGGACTGGCCATTGCGGTCATCCAGACCGATGGTCTCGATGGCTCCACGGGTTAACCAAGCGTACCGGCTCCCGAAGCGGGCGCGCAGCGCGTTGAGTTCCTTTTCGTGATCGATGTTGCGCCGGGCACAGGCTAGTAACATCTCCTGTTCATCGAGGGAGAAACAATCGCAGCGTTCATAGCGCTGGCTGATGATGTTAAAGCCGTGATTGTTGGAGTTGGTCTGGCAATTGAGGGCGAGAAAAGGGGCCTGAGCCTGAACCAGTCCACGCACTTCATCGGTCATGATTCCATGTCCGAAGTCCGCAACCACCACGAGATCGACTGCGGGCAGTGCGGTTTCGATTTGCGAGAGCACCATCCGGATGTCCTCCGGAGCCGGAGATTCCAAGTCGATGTAATTGACGGAAAACAGCTTGCTCATCTCTTTTCCGCGGCCCACCGGCTCCACGTAGCGCTGTTTTATAATGGTCGTGAAGGCGCTGGAACGAACAAGCAGGTCATCCCGCTCGGGCAGATACTCCCGAAGCGAGGGATTCACCCAGGGTTCCGTGCCTACGAGGCTCACCATCTGCACATGCGGTGTGAACTGGCGGATGTGCCGCATCACCGCCAGAGCACCGCCCGGATCCGTGTGTTCTTTGATGAAACGTCCCGAGATGATGCGGTTTTTGGAGGTTAAACCCTGCACGCGCACGTAGGTGTACCGGTCAAAGATGGTGTCTCCAACTACCAGCACGCGCAGTTGGGTGAACTTCTCAAGAAGCGCCTTGAGTTCCTCTTTTGAAAAACGCGCCGCAAGATCACGGGCGGGTTTTTGGATGGAATCCGGCGCCTGATAAAAGAGACTGGGGAGGGGTTCGGACATGATCAAAGTCCTCAGGCTTTGTGGACGTAATCAAAGGGCTGGTGGCGTATTTGGTCAAAATCACGTTCGATCCAGCCGATGCACTCGTCGATTCCGGCATCGAGCCCGATGCGATCAGACCAATCCAGCGCAGTGCGCGCCTTGTCGCTGTTGAGCAGATACGCGGCGTCTTTTCCGGGCCGCTCGTCGACGACATCCACGGCATCTTCAAATCGAACACCCATGCGTTCGCAGATTCTCTCCACCAGTTCCCGGATACTCAAGTAAAGGGAGGTGGACAGGTGGTAGGTTTCCCCACAGACACCCCGTTGTGCAATGGCGAGCGTGGCCTCGGATACGTCGCGTATATGTATGAAGGACCTCACGGAGTGCCCGCCGCCGTGCAGTTGAATTTTGCGTCCCAGTTTGATGAACAGAATGCATCGCGGAATGATGCGGTAAAGCTGCTGGCCCGGGCCGTACACATTTGCCGCCCGGGTCCAAACAACCGGAAAATGGTACTGTTTAAAATACGTACGCAGATGCAGGTCGCATGCGGCGCGCGACGCGGCGTAGGGTGTGCTCGGATTAAACGGGGCCTCCTCGGTGACATCACCCGAGCAGTTGCCGTAAACCTCCGGGGTTCCGATGTGCACGTAGCGGTGCAACCACGAAAATTTTCTCAGCCCGTCGCTGAGCGCGACAATCCCCATGAGGTTGGTCCGGAACCAGTCGAGGGGTTTTTCCCAGCTCTGTGCAACCATGCCCTGAGCTGCAAAGTTCACGAAGGCGCTCGGCCGGAAGTCCTCCGTGGCTCGGAGAATGGCTTCGAGGTCCGAATTGATGTCGGCTTGGAGAAATTTAAAGGTGCCGCGTGGCGCTCCGTCGCGGGTCCACTGGTAGGGCAGAAAGCAACGCGCTGGTTCCGGAGACCGACTTATCCCAAGAACATCAAAATTTTGCCCGAGCAGGCACGCAGCGAAACTTGCCCCGGAGAAAGAGTTACTTCCGAGGACTATAAAGCGGGGTTTCATGGGGTGTTGAAAACAAACTCGGCTTTGCCAAACCTTGCCAGAGCAAATGTTGTGTCGTTGGACGCGATCCCCCCCGCGCGCTGCCAAGAGTGCACCCCTGAGCTTCGCTCTGCGAGAGATTTTGCTGCACGCGGATACCTAGCGGACCGCACTTCGGGATCGAAAAGCTTTCTAATTTCGGGTTGATTCTCCGGGATGCCTTGCGGATTGTTCTGGGTTCCCGCGTTTATAGGGCAAGTCCCCAGGTCTGGTTATGCTTACAATTTTCATTAACTTGCTGTTGGTGCTGCACGTGCTCGTGTGTGGCTTAATTGTTTTGGCCGTGTTGATGCAGCGACCTAAAAACGAGGGTTTGGGTGCGGCGTTTGGTGGTGGTATGACGGATTCCCTCTTCGGTGCACAAACCACGAATGTGTTGGCATCGATCACTCGGTGGCTCGGTGTTCTGTTTTTCGGGCTGACCCTGATCCTCTCCGCTTTGTACGCACGTCAGGGACGCCAGAAAACGACTGTTGAACGCCAACTCGAACAGACTTCCAGGCCGCTGTTCAGCGCGCCGGTTGTAGACCCGGGAAGCGTCTCGACTTCCGCACCGGATGCACCGAAGACGGACGCACCGAAGACGGACGCACCGAAGGCGGATGCACCCAAGGTGGATTCCGCGAAGG
>JBILWF010000515.1:0-3165 GCA_044370075.1 Chthoniobacteraceae bacterium
TGGGTCTCCGAGGGGGAGGATCCCACATGATGGGGTTAGCCACCTCCGGTGGACGTCGCAGCGAAGGCTCCCGCCATGTCGGAGAGTTGCTCGGTGAGGTGCTGGTGGGGCGTCACAAAGGCCAGTTCCCGCACCCAGTGGATTTGGGGCGGGCGCTGGGTGTGGCAGGGTTCGAAGCGCGCCTGCGCGTCCGGTTCGAAAGGGACAATCCAGCCTGCCTTGAAGCTTCCCCGGTTTGTCACGACCGCAAAAAGTGGAGTTTTCATTTTTTGTTTCCTCCGGGAAAATCCGCGCCCCCTCCGCCTTTGGTCCGGGCCCCGCCTCCCCGTCTTTGGTGTTGTTTCTCTCCCCCTCCTACGCAGCACGGGGCGCGGAAGGGGCTTTAAAAATTTGTGTTTTTTGGGGGGCGCTGCGGGCGGGGCCGGCGGTCGGCGAGGTACGCCGCCGCATCATGCCTTTTACCCACCCATTTTCAGACGCTTCGGGTTCGCGGAGCGCGTGCCCTGCGTGGTGGATTCCCGGGCGGCGAGGGCGCGCTTTCCTGCGCCGAAGCGCCCCGGGACGCCCCGGGATGCCGTATCGTCTGAAAGATTCCGCCCCCTCCGCTTGGAGCTCCACGGCCTATTTGGAACGAAACTGGGGGCTTTCCACCACGGCGTGGATGACGGCGCGCAGGGTCATGCCCTTCGATTTCGTCTTTTTGAGAATGTCTTCCACGAGGGCTTCGTCGGAAAAGCCGCCGGGCCGCCCCAGCGCGTACTCGAGCAGGTGGGCAATGAGGCCCCGTGCGAAATCTTCCTCGTGCGCCGCCACGGCATCGCGCAGCTCCTGAAATCCGTCGAATTTCGCCCCGGACGGGAGCTGGCCGGATGGATCGATGGCGAATTGTTCCTTGGTTTTGATTGCCTTCCAGAACCCGAAAAACTCGGTGTATTCCCGTTCCCGCCAGAGGCCGGCCGCGTCAAAGTTCTGCAGGGCTAACCCGATGGGATCGATGCGCCGGTGGCACTGCGCGCACTGGGGTTGTTCCTGGTGCGCAGCGAGCAGTTCGCGCGCGGGCATGAGCTTTCCGCCGAAGCGCGAAAGTTGCGGCACGTTGGCGGGGGCGGGGGGGGGCGGATCATGGAGGAGTTTGCGCAACACCCACGCGCCGCGCTCCACAGGGGAGCTGCGTTCCCCGTCGGAGCCCATCGCCAGAATGGCCGCCATGCCCAAAAAGCCGCCCCGCGGCGAGCCTTCGGGTACTCCGACCTTGCGGAAGGCGCTGCCCCGCACGTTGGGAAGCCCGTAGTAGTCTGCGAGGAGGTCGTTCACCACGACAAAGTCGGATTTCAGCAGCCTGCCGAGGGGCAGATCCTCGTCCAGCACGGTGCGGATGGTTTCGTACACTTCCCGGCGGGCGGATTCTTTGAGGCTCCCGTCAAACTTGGGATAAAGACGGCCGTTGAACTGGAAAAAATCCAGCCGGGTCATGTGCAGCCACTGGTGCGTAAATCCGGCGATGAAACGGTCGGAGCGCTTGTCGGTGAGCAGGCGGTCCACTTCGTTGCTGTAGGAACTGGAGGAGAGCCGCTGCAGGTCTCCCAGACGCGCGGTGTCGGCATAAAACTGGAGGGTTTCGTCGGGGGGACCGGCCCATAAAAAATAGGAAAGCCGGTTTGCCAGTTCACCCTCGGTGAGGGGAACGCGCTGGGAAGCCGCTTCTGGTGTGGACTCTTTTTTTCCGCCTTTGGAAAGTTTGTCCCCCAAGGGCACGGGGTTTTGCGCAGAAACGCCCTGTGCGGGAACCGGGTCTTTTTCGGAGGGCTCCAGGACGTACAGGAACTTGGGTGAGGCGAGAATGATCGCCAGTGGTGTTTTGATGGCTTCGAAGAAAGGTTCCCCCGCACGAGTCCGCTCTTCGAAATGGGTGAGCAGCTTGTCCACAAACCCGGCGCGAACGGGTTTTCCGCGGAAGGCGCGTTTTGCAAACGTCTCCAACACCGCGCGCGCTTCAGGAGCTCCCGGTTTTTCACCCAGCTCTACTTTTCCAAAGACGGCCTGGTGCGATTTGGGGGGCCATTGGTTGATGAAAGGCCCTTCCCACTCCATCCAGTCGATCCAGAGTTTGGGAAAAACCGTTTGGGTTGCCGTCCGCGGGCGCGTATCCATGGCAACGCCGGGATTGAGGAAAAATTTCTGCTGGTCAGCGCCGGTCGCGCGGTTGTGGCGGCGTTCGCGGATGCCGAACACGCGGGCCCCCGCCCGTGACACGTCCACGGCAAATTCAAAGACCTGCGGGTTTTCGGGGGTGCCGTCGACCGGCACGCATCCGAGCAGGCGCATTTCAACGGGCCAGCCCTGGTCTCCCTGGGTGCCGAATTCCAGGAACCGGCGCTCGTTTTGTTTGGGCTCCACCACGCTGGAACGCACCCGTACAATGTAACGCCCGGCGGGCTGATTTCCCGGGATGGAGAGGGTGAGGGGAGTGGCCGTGTCGATGCCGATGAGCGCGCCGGTCAGCGAAAGGGGGTCGCTCAAATAGCGGGAGGCGCGCAGCAGCACGCCCCGTTGGATTCCTTCCCCCAGTCCCGCGTCGGTTGCGTCTCCGAGGCCGAACTCGGAGGGGGGGCGTCCGGAGGTTCTCCATTCCAGAATCCGGTCCAGTTTGGCGCGGGCTTGCCGTACTTCGGCCTGCGCGTCCTTGAGGGCCGCTTCCTCGCATTCGACTCGAACCACTTTTCTCTCGGGTTTGGGTTTGTTGACGATCGCATCGTCGAGGGCGGCGCGGGCGAGTTTCAGATACTGCTCGAACTGGTCGCTGGAGAAAAAAAGCCCCGAGCCAAAGGTGTCGAACCCGGAGCTGCCCTCGTCCGGAGGCAGGTCGAAGGCGTTGACGCTGACATCGAGCAGGTCGCGCATGGTGTTGACGTATTCGCGCCGGTTGAGCCGCCGCAGGGTGATGGTCCCGCCGCTGTCGGCGAGAACCTTGCGCGCGACGACCATCTGTTTGGAGAGGTGTTCGAGAAACGCGGTTTTCTCTTCAGCACTCGGCTGCTTTTTGTCTTCGGGGGGCATTTCGCCGGCGTTGAGGGTGCCGAGCACTTTTTGCCAGCGCTCGGCCGTGGCCACGTCGGCGATCTGGAAGGGAATATCATCCAGGCGGACTTTGCCCTTCTGTTTTTC
>JBILWF010000517.1:0-3163 GCA_044370075.1 Chthoniobacteraceae bacterium
CTCTGCCGTAATTTTCTGGCAAAACGGTTGTAAAACGGGAGGTGCTCTCCGAGCGCCTCCCGTTTTTGCTGTCGGGGCGCCTCAGGGGACATCCCTGCAAACCCAAGATTGATCGTGCGGGACACAACACCTTACAACGGGACTAGCAGCGCTTCTCCGGATTTTGTTGCTTCGGTGTGTATCCGTCATTTGTCCGACATGCAGGGGACGAGGATGCCGCGCATCCTCATGGTGCATGCCGCCCTGTTTAACCTGCCGGATCCCGGATTTTAAGATCCACAAGCGCCGCGCGCTCCCCACCCCACGGCGCTCATTCGTCCGGGTAATGCCGCCTCGTAACGATTGAGTCGCGTGAAAGCCGATTGGGAATTTTCGTTCACCAACCGCCGGCAACAACACCCTATTCGCGGGCGGTGAGAGCCGTCCAGATACGGCACACCACCGACCCCAATGAGTCCCAAATACCGTGTAGCTTTTAGGTCTAATCCGCGCGCTATATCCGACTCATCACGCAAGACATCCAACCGTGTTCATGAACCCGTCACTCATTAAACAAGCAGCTCTTGCGGGTTTAGGCGTATTCGCCGCGTTTCCCCTGACTTCCCTGCTCGCGGTTCCGCTTGACCCGGGTAGTGCGCCGAAAAACGGCGCCCTGCAGGGTGAGCTGTTTTTGAACACGGTTGAAAAGCCGAAGGCTTGGAGGGGGGAGGTCCTTGCGGAGGATCCGGACATAGCGAGTCCCACGGCCCTCGCGATTGATGAAAAGGGACGCGTTTACGTGGCGGAGACCCCCCGCTTCCGGCACGGGGTGGAGGACAACCGTTTTCATCTCGACTGGGCAAAGCAGGACATGGCCGTTCAGACACTCGAGGACCGTCTTGCCATCTACCAAAAGTACGACCCCAAAAAAGGTGGTATCGAGGCATTCACAAAATTTGCCGAGCGCGTGCGCCTGTTGGAGCTCAAGGATGGAAAATGGGTTTCACAGGTTTTCGCCGATGGGTTCAACGACCCGCTCGATGGCACCGCGGGCGGGGTGTTTGCGTTTAAGGGAGATCTTTGGTTTTCGTGCATTCCCAGCGTGTGGCGCTGGAAAAATGTGCGCGCGGGCGGTACGCCTCCGGCACGGGAATCGGTGCACCGCGGGTTCGGTATAGGAACGAGCATCAGCGGGCATGATCTCAATGGGTTTGCCATGGGACTCGATGGACGCCTCTATTTCAGCGTCGGCGACCGCGGCTACAACCTAACCACTCCGGAGGGAGCGCACCTCTTTGCCCCCACCTCCGGAGCGGTGTTTCGCATGGAGATGGATGGTTCGCATTTGGAACTCGTGCATCGCGGGCTTCGTAATCCCAAGGAGGTCGCTTTCGACAGACTCGGGAACCTGTTCTCGGTGGACAACAATTCCGGAGGATATGACCGCGCGAGGATTGTTCAAGTGGTCGAGGGCGCGGATTCCGGTTGGGACAGGGGCCATGAGAACTTCAGCATTTTCGGATCTGTTTGGGAGCATCCGCCCCAGAACAAAAGCCTTTGGTTTGAAGAGGGGTGGTGGCGCAAGAAGGCCGACAGGCGGCCCGATGCGGTGTTGCCCCCCGCGGACATTTATACGCAGGGGCCATCCGGTCTGACGTACTTTCCCGGAACCGGATTTGCCGCCAAGTGGGACAACATGTTTCTAGTTGCCGATTATTTCGGGCGTGGCGAATTGAAGGGCTTTCGGATGAAGCCCGCGGGTGCCGGGTTTGAGATGGAATCTCAGGAAGTGGTGCTGCGTGGAGTCAATACGCCGGACATTGAGTTTGGGTATGACGGCCGCCTCTACGTGGCCGATCGCAAGAGCCAGTCTTTTGAAAACAAGGCCGGGCGCCTGCTCGCTTTTTGGGACGAAGAGCATCTTCAAAATCCAGAGGTGGCCGCGGTAGCTGCGCTATTCCGGGAGGGGATTGAAAACCTGTCCTCGGCGCGTCTGGGAGAACTTCTCGCCCCTGTCGACATGCTCGTGCGTCTTCGTGCCGAATGGGAGCTGGCAAACCGCGGCCCCGAAGGACGGGATCTGTTAATTTCGGCCACCGCGCCGGATGCAGCCCTGCTAAAACGCCTTCATGGCGCTTGTGGACTCGGCATCGTTGCGCGCCTCAAGAAGGACGGCGCCGCCCTTCAGCGCGTGATGGAATTGACAGCCGACGGCACGGCGATCGTCCGGGCCCGCTCGGCCGAAATCGTCGGGGAACTCGCGCACCAGGCCGGCCGGGAAAAGGCGTTTCGCAGCCTTCTTCCCCTGCTGGAGGATCCTGATGCGCAGGTGCGGATGCTGGCAGCCATTGCGATCGGTAAAACGGGACGCGAGGAAGCCCGTGAGCCGCTCGTTCAGCTCCTGAAAAACAACGCGGATGGCGATGCCTATGTGAGGCATGGAGCGGTAACGGGTCTGGTGTCGCTCGGCGCGCCCGAAAAACTCCAGTCGCAGATCACCGACCCGCAGCCCGCCGTTCGGCGGGGCGTTTTGCTGGTGTTGCGCCGCTTGGGAAGCCGGGCGGTGGAGCAGTTTTTGCAAGACGGTGATTCGCAGCTCGTCCGCGAAGCGGTGCAGGCAATCTACGACGCGAAGATCGCCTCTTCCTATGCGGTCCTTGCCACGCGCACGGATCTGTTGGGTAAGCTGGGGCTCACGCTGGACAACCGCATTCTCGGTGCGCAGATGCTGGTGGGGGGCGTTGGGGAGTTCGAGCGGTTGCTGGCGGTTGCCTCGGATTCAAAACAGAAGATGTCCGCGCGCTCCGAGGCGCTGTGGATGCTCCGCCATTGGGAAAAGCCGCTTGGGCTCAATCCGGTTACGGGGTCGTTCGACGTCCAATTCGCCGCGAGTCGCCGGAGTGTTTCGCCGGATATGCACGCGCAGTTGGCTTCGGGCCTGCTCGCGATGGCTTCCTCCGAGAACGGAGAATTTCTTCCCGAGGTTCTCGAGACGCTGGAGAGTTTCAAAATCACAATTTCCGAGGCGGTGAAACGCCGCATTTTTGAGGGCGTCAAAAACCCCATTGCGGCCCGTTTGCAGGCTTTGGAGGCGCTTGGGCCGCTCCCCGATTTGGTTCAGGCGGCACTCCGGGATTCCAGCCTGGATATCCGCATGCTGGCTCTCAAATGGCTGTTCCAGCGG
>JBILWF010000516.1:0-3163 GCA_044370075.1 Chthoniobacteraceae bacterium
ACCAACCGGGGCAGGAGCACCCCGCGGTCGGTGACTTCCATGCGGAAAAAATCGGGTGCCGCCGGTCCCACGCAAAGCAGCAGGGCCTCGGTGAGCAGGCGGGGCGGTTGGGGCATTGCTGCGAGCGTCTGGTTTACGGGATCCGGGTTTTTGTTTTGGTTGTTGGCTTTGTCCGTCTTGAGAGCGGCCCTCGTGGACCATGCGGCATTCGGGTCGGTCGAACGGGCGCGGATGTGAAAGTGGCGCACGGTGTCCTTGGGAATTTCCCGGGGAAGCGCCACGCGCAGAAGGGTTTCGTTTTTCCCTTTATCTATCACATGGTTTTCAACGCGGATGCCCTCGGGTAGCGGGAGGGCGTCGGCGCTTTCCAATGCGAGGGCGACCGCGTCGGTAAATCCCTTGCGGGCTATCGTCACCTTGGCTGAGAAGACGCCGCCCTGCTCGGCGACAAAGCGGTTGGAGGCTACCGTGACCTCCATCGGAGCCGGGTTGGTTTCCACCTGCACGGCGTAAACCAGCGCCGGCGAACCGCGGCGGCTGATGTCTTCAATCCGCAGCGCATAAAGGCCGTCCTGGGGAGCTTTGAAGTTCAGCGGTAGCTCCGCTTCCGCGTTGGCGGATTGGCTTTCGTTGGAGGCAAGCATTTTGCCGTCTGCCGCGTGGATGGCGAGGTACAGCGCGGCGCTGGAGCCGATTTCGCGATTCAGGGGAGTCACGCTCAAGCGGTCGTCTTTTTTGAGCGCGATGGAGACCGTGTCGCGTTCCGCGGGCTTTCCAAGGCGCCCCACCACCACGCATGCCGCGGGAAGCGGCTTGGCGGAAAAATCCGCTGAGGCGCCCTCGAGCGGTTCGGCCACCACCGGCAGATCCGTGGCCCGGACCGCGCACTGGGCTGCGGGGCCTCCGGGGGCGAAGCAAAACGGCGCAGCCACGGTGGCATCCGGGCGCGCCGGGATGGAAATGCGCAGGGGGGGCGCGGCCGAAACGCCGCCCGATTCCAGCGCGGTAAAAAGCCCGTCGGATCCGGCAGTGGCCACCGGCGGGTACACGGTTTCGATAAGTGGAAAATCGGCAATGCGCAGGTGGTAGCGGTAATCGAGACCGCCGTTGAACGCGGAGTCGCGCAACTCGACAAAGTAGATGCCGGACTTGTGCGGGGTGAACCGCAGGCGGCAGTCGCCCGCGAGTCCGGCGGAATCGTCCGCGTGCGCGCAGGGGACTCCCTCGGCATCGAGCAGGCGCAGAACGGGATCGAGCCGCGAGCCGATCCGGGCGGCGAATACTTCCAGCGAAACGGGTTTACCCTGTTCGAGTTCGATGCGGAAAAACTCCGGTTCGGCGGTATCGGTGTGTCCGGCTACGGCGTGCGGGATTTTCAGCGGGAGCGCGTTGGCGCGTTTGCCGGGGCCGTTTGCGCGCAGCACGGGCAGGTCATCCACAAGGAAGAAGAGCGCGTTGGAAAGTCCCGTCGCGGTGGTCAAGTGCAGAAACCCTGCGGGTGCCGTCGGATGCTTGGGAAGACGCAGCGTTCCCAGGAGTTTGGCAGCGTCCTTGGATCCGGCCTTCGCAGCTGATTCGGCCCACTGCACCGAAGAGGGAAAATCGGTCCAGAGGGTTCCGGGTGAGGCGAGGTTTTTGCCCTCCAGCGTGAAATCAACGGACTCTCCCGCCGAACCAGAGAAAGGCTGGATGCGCGCCAGTTCGGGCGACTGCGCGCACAGCAGAGCGGGAAGGCCGAGAGCCGCCAAAGCGCGGGGAAAGCGGTGTTTCCAAAACATTGGAGTGGGGCGGGGTGAATCCGACGCAAGCCTCAGATGAGGGCGCGGATGACCTCTCCTTTTTTGGCGAGGAAAATTGGTCGGTTGTCGGGTGTGAACACCGGCTTCTCGCGATCGATGCCTAGAAACTCGTACACGGTCGCCGCGTAGTCGTCGGGCGTGTAGGGGCGCTCGGTGACGTAGCCGCCCTCGCTGTCGGTTTCCCCGATGATTTGTCCGCCGGGAATACCGGCGCCGGCGAAGACGATCGAGTAGGCGTTGGCCCAATGATCGCGGCCCTGGGTTTTGTTGAGCCGGGGGGTGCGTCCGAATTCGGTAACGAAGCACACGAGGGTTTCGGCCAGCAAACCGCGCTGGTGCATGTCCTCGATGAGCGCGCTGTAGGCCTGGTCTGTGGAGCCCATCATCCACCATGTGCCTATGCCGTAGCGGCCGACGCCGCCCTGTGCACCGGCCTGATTGCAGGAGCCCGTTGCGTAGATGTAATCGTGGTGATCCCAGTTAAGATTGGTTCCTCCCGGGGTTTTGTCGTTCAAGGGCTCGCGCACATCAACGGTCACGAAGCGCACGCCGGCCTCCACCAACTTTCGGCCCACCAGATAGCATTGCCCGCGGTGGCCGCGTCCGTAACGGTCGCGGATGGCGTCCGGCTCGCTATGGAGATCGAAAGCACCCATGGTTTTGGGATTGGTGAGCAGGTTTTCGGCCTGGTCGTAAAAAGATTTGACCGCCTCGCCCTCCCGCGACCCGTCGGTCGCGAAGCCCACGTCGAGGTTGGAAAGCAGCTCCCGGCGGTCCCGAAAACGGCGTTCGTCGATGCCCGTGGTCAAGCTCAGGTTGGGCACGCGCCACTGGGGGTCGGCGAGGTTCCCGTTGGTTTTGAAGGCTGCGTAACTCGCTGGCAGAAAGCCTGTACGCGTCATGGAGGCCTGTTCGTGGTTTCCGGGCACCATGATGTAGGGGGGCAGGTAGGAACATTCGCTCCCAGCCCGCAACGCCACGATGCTGCCTATGTCGGGCATCTCCACGGGTCCGCCGGGAACCTCCCCGGAGAGCGCGTACTGAGTGCCCTTGGGATGATCATCCACCTTGATCTTGTGGTACATGGAGCGGACCACCGCCAGTTTGTCGGCTATTTTCGCTGTCTTGGCCAAAAGCTCCGTGAATTGGATTCCAGCCACGTTGGTGGCAATCGGCTTGTACGGACTCCGGTGCTCCGCAGGCGCGTCGGGTTTGGGGTCCCACGTATCCATGTGCGAGAGGCCGCCCTGTTCGAGAATGACCAACACGCGCTTGGCACGACCAAAATGGTGCCCCTTGGAGATCCCCGCCGCCACCGAACCCGCCAGCGCCCTGGAGCTCAGCGCGGAAAGCATGCCGCCGAG
>JBILWF010000518.1:0-3157 GCA_044370075.1 Chthoniobacteraceae bacterium
TGAGCGGCTGCGGCGTGGGAAGCGCCGTGGTCGTGGGAGGCGCATCCGCCGAGGAGGGTTCCGGCGAGCAGCCCGAGGGCCGTGGGCAGAGGAAGAAGGGTGCGGTTCATGGGAAAAAGAGGAGGCAAAGAAACCAAGGAAGGAGAAAGGAGGGGGTTAGTTGGAGGGTTTTTCGGAGACCATGCGGCGGATGGTTTCGGACACCTGGACTTCCTCGACTCCGCCGTCTTCGGCCCCTGGGGAGGAGGATGCCGCGGAGGCCGTGCCCGTGCCGGTTTCGGAAATGACCTGCAACTCGATGGAATCCTCCAGGGTGGTTTTGCCTTTGACGGTGCGGGAAACGGTACGAATGACGTCGCCGAGTTTGATCTGGGCGGTTACCGAGCAGGAGCCATCCTTGGCGTACTGGATGGCAGTGACTTCGGCGCTTTTGACCAAGCCGGCCATGGCTTTGACGACTTCATCCTTGTGCAGGGCGAGGTCTTTGACGGTGGTGTCGCTGGTGATTTTGACCCCCAGCATGCGCTCTCCCAAGCGCCGGTAGGCGTCGGCTTCCGCGGCGCGTTTGGCGCGGATTTTGAGAAGGCCTTCCGAATTGGGGAGGGCGGAACTGCCGACCACGTCGAGTTTTTCGTTCCGGTGGCTGACTTCCTTGGTGGAGGTGGTGGAAACGGTTTTGAAGGTGCCGTCGGGATTTTTGACCTGTTTGACGACTTTGTTCACCACGTCGAAGACCTGCGCCACGAGGACGGCGCGCACGACTTGCACGCGGCCGTCGGCAAAGTACTCAGGGGGCTCGCTGGTGGTGATCCCGCGGATGGAACCCGAGAGGGTTCCGCGTACGGAGTCATCGGCGAGGAGCAGATCCCGCACGGTGGTTTCGGAATTGAGATGGAGTCCGAGGATGCGTTCGAGCAGCAGGCGCGAGGCGTCCACCTCCGCGGCGCGGACGGCTTTGAGTCGTTCGGAAGGCGGGACTTTCTGCCAGATCTCGGGCAGCGCGGGGGCATCGGCGGCTTCGGTGGGTTTGACGGCGGCGCTGAGGAGGCCCACCGGAAGTCCGGAGAGTAGGAGGGCGCACATGCCAAGCAGGGGAATGGAGGAGCGGAGGGAACGGAAAGGAAGAAGCATACCAGATGTCACAGCAGGAAAAGTGCCCGCCGGGCATGGGAAGTGCCGGGCAGGTGGAAAAAGGGGAGGCGATTATTGGCGGAAGACCTTTTCGGACCACTGGGTGATTTTCCAGACTCCGCCGATCTGGGCGAATGGGAGACTCGGTTCGCAGCTTCCCCGGGCGATTTTCTTGCCCGCGCAAGGGGCGTCGTGCGGGAGGTGGTGCGGAGCCTGGAGGCGGTTTTGCGGGTTTGATTTGTGGTGGCGTATGTGCTACCAATGAAACCATGCAGGCAAGGGTTGTTATTGATACAAATGTGCTTGTTGGCGCCCTTCTCGGGCATGGGGGAGGAGATAATCGAGAGGTGCTGCGCGCTTGTTTGCACGGCGCGGTTAAACCCGTGGTGGGGGTTGCGCTTTTCTGCGAGTATGAGGCTCTTTTTTTGCGTTCTTCTTTGGCGGCAAAGAGTCCTTTGAACGAGCAGGAAAGGTCTGGTTTGCTGGAGGCTTTCTTTTCCGTGTGTGATTGGGTGAAAGTTTATTACTTATGGAGGCCTAATCTCTCTGACGAGGCTGACAATCACCTTATCGAATTGGCGTTGGCAGGCGGGGCAGACACGATCGTGACTCGAAACGTGAGGCATGTTTCCCGCGGAGATCTGCGGTTCCCGTCCTTGAATGTTTTGTCGCCTTCTGAATTCCTTCAATCATTGTAAAACTATGAGCACCATAACCCTGCGCCTTCCGGACGATACGCATGACCGCCTCCGGAAACTTGCCAAACACCGAGCCATCAGCGTGAACAAACTCATGGAAGAACTCGCAACCATTTCGATTGCCGGGTTTGACGCTGAAAACCGCTTCCGGGTCATGGCAGGCCGCGGTTCGGTCACCCGGGGCCTGGAGCTTCTGGACAAACTGGATGCGGCCTCCAAGTCTCCGCAGCAACGGACTCGGAAGCCGCAGGCAAGCCCGGGTGCATCGGCGAGCCAGGAGGCCTCGGCGCGCGGTACGGCGAAGGCATCCCGGTCCAAGGGGGGGTGAGTTTACCTGGAAACCGCCGGGCGCTTTTCTGCCGCCGCTCTGCACCGGGCCGCTGGTATGGTGGAAACAGCGCGCTGGGTTATTCCGGTGCTGGAATTGATTTTCGCGCGAACGTGGTGAGTTCTGTGGGGTGGAAAGGGATGGCGTATGCGGGCGGGGTGTGTAGGACTGGTTCGGTGAGTCGGATCCGGTGGTGGCCAATAGCGACGAAGCGGCCCGCGCCAAAAACCGCAGGGTGCAGATCTACCGCAGGTTGGATCCGCGCTGACACGGAGGGATCAGGAGGGCGCGAGGCGGATGCGAGTCGGTTAAATCGGCGGAGGCGCCAGGATGGCGAAAGTCTTCCCGGGGTGCGGGAGGAGGGTCGTTTGCCTTTTCAAAAATTACTCCCGCGTCGTATTTGGCGATCGAATCAGGGCGATCCGAAATCCCAGAAACTGGTTTCGATTCTCGGGAGCAAAACCGAAGCGGTCGGCAGCCCGGCAGTTGGCAACGTCCCCGTTGCTCCATGCCCCGCCGCGGACAACGCGGCGTGAACCTGCCTGAGGCCCCGTGGGATCGTGGGGAAAACCCGCCGTATCGGCTGCGTACCAATCCGCGCACCATTCCCAGACGTTCCCGATCATGTCTTTGAGACCCCACGCATTGGCTTGTTTTTGCCCAACGCGGCGCGGTCCGGAGCTGTTCCCGGCGTATTGTCTCCCGGGCCAGTTCGCGGAGTTGAATCCCCGGCCCATGTACCCAACGCTGCTGTTTCCTCCGTACCACGCGATGGGATCGAGGGCGGGCGCGTTGTTTTTACCCAGAATTTTCAGCGCCCCGGCGTATGTCGCGCCTTGCGTGGTTGCCCGACAGGCGTGTTCCCACTGGGCCTCGGTGGGCAGGGAATATTTCCATTCGCGGGGAAGCCGTCCGGAGGCCACTTCGTGCTGGGTCAAACGCTCGCAGAACTTCCGGGCGTGTTCCCAGTTTACCCAGTACATGGGATAGTCCGCGGCCT
>JBILWF010000520.1:0-3154 GCA_044370075.1 Chthoniobacteraceae bacterium
GGAATGTTGCGCCGGGGCACAGCGGTCGTTTGCGCGGTTTGGGTTGTTTTCGCGGCCGGTCTCTCCCGGGTGGAAGCCCAGAATGCTGTTTCCAAGGAACCGCGCATCACGGCCGTGTCCCCGTTGGCGTTGACGGGCGGCGGCAAAACGACGCTTCGCATTCTGGGTGTCAATCTCGCCGCGGCGCGGCAGTTGGTCTTTCCGGGTACGGGTCTGCCCCCGGTTGGCATCCCCGAACGCAAGGCGTCTGAACTCCCGAAAGGGCTGGAAATGAAGGATGCGGGCGAAACGCAGTTTGAAGTGACTGTTGACATTCCTGTGGGGCTGCCCGGTGGTTGTTTGCCGCTGGCCGTTCAGTGCGAGTCAGCCCGGAGTGCCTCGGTGGCTCTTCCCGTGCGGGAGGCCGCGGCGCAGACCGCCGAGCGGGAGCCCAACAACGGATTTCAAGAGGCTAATCCGCTTCGGGAAGGACTGCCTGTTTTGGGGGGCATTCAGTCGGAAAAGGATACCGACGTGTTTGTTTTTCACCCGGCCCCGGGGCAGCGCTACGAAGTAGCCATCACCGCCGGTGCCCGCGCTTCGCTTTTGGATGCCGCCCTCGCAGTGTATGACCCAGATTTTCGCCTCGTGGTTTCCGCGGATGACACTTCCGGATCGGATGCGTCCCTCGCGTTTGTCGTCAAACGCGAGGGAGCGCATTACGTCGCCGTGACCGATGCCGCAGACAAGGGTGGGTGGGGCTGCGTCTACGAGTTGATTCTCCGCAAGATCCCGTGAAGGCGTTGTTTTTCTATTGTGCGGGGATGGTGGCGTTGACGGTCCCGTTGCGCGCCGCGGATGCCCCGGTGAGTTTCCGCCGCGATATTCAGCCGATCCTTCGGGCGAATTGCGTGGCCTGTCACAAGCCGGCGAAAGACAAGGGCGAGCTGGATGTCACCACCCACGCGGCGCTCTTAAAGGGCGGCAAACACCGGGATGCCGTGATCCCGGGAAGCCCGGAGCGTAGCCGTTTGATTCGCGATGTGTCGGGGGACGCGCCGGTGATGCCGGAGGAGGGAGAGCCGCTCTTGCCTGCGGAGATCGCCTTGCTGAGGCGCTGGATTGCCGCGGGAGCGCTGGACGACTCGCCGGTTGCAGGGAGCGCGTCCACGCAGGACGCCCCGGTGTACAAGCGCCTGCCTTCGGTGTCCGCGCTTGCGTGGGCGCCGGGAGGCGCGCTCCTCGCGGTTGCGGCGCACAACGAGGTCCTGCTCTTCGCCGAAGGATCGTCCTCTGTCGGCACTCGTTTGCGGGGAGATGCGGCGCGCATCGAATCCATCGCTTTTTCCGCTGACGGCCGCCTTTTTGCCTCTGCGGGGGGAACGCCTTCGGAGTTTGGAGAGATTTGCATTTGGAATCCCGCCGACGGGCGTTTGCTGCGCGCGATTCGGGCGACGACGGATGTGGTTCACGGAGTATCGTTTTCCGACGATGGCAGTCTTGTTGCCGTCGGGTGCGCCGACAAACTGGTTCGCGTCTTTTCGGTGGAAAGCGGCAAGGAACGTATGCGCTGTGACAACCACATTGACTGGGTCTTGGCTACGGCCTTCACACATGACGGGCAACGCGTGGTATCTGCGTCGCGCGACCGCGCCCTCAAACTCATTGACCTTGCCACGGGACGCTTGATCGATGACGTGAGCATCCCGCGCGAGCCGCTCCTGAGTCTTGCCCGCCATCCGGATAAGGATTTGGTCGCGTTCGGCGGGGCGGAGGGCCAGATCCGTCTCAACCGGATGGAGCCCCGCGGGGGGCGGCTTGCCGAGGGGGATAACAAGGAGTTGAGTTTTGTTCGCGACTTGGGACGTCTGAATGGATCAGTTTCGGCTTTGGCCTTCAATCGGGAGGGAAACCTCCTCGCAGCGGTTTCGCTCCGCGGAGACGCCCGCGTTTTGGATGCCTCGGATGGCCGAAAGGTTTCCACGCTGAAAACGGCCGCAACCCCCCTGTTTTCTGTGGCCTTCCATCCCACGCTCGGGGAAGTTGCAGCGGCGGGTTTCGACGGGAAAATCCGGATATTCAACCCGAAGGATGGAAGCCCGATTCGTGAGTTTGATTGTGTGCCCCTGACTCCTTGATCGGGGTGCCCCGAATGGGTCGGATTTTCATGGGCAGACAAGGCTGTGGCCGTTGGCGGGAGCAGCTCGATAGAGGCTCCGGGGCGGCCGTTCCTCCCTCGAACGAGAGCACGGGAACTAAAAACGATTTCGGTATTGCGTCCATGACCGGCGCAACGCTTCCAACTCCCCCCATCGGGCCCCACTCTCTACCGCACAGCCCTCCGGAGCATCCTGACCCGGAGATTCGGTCCCGTGTTTGGCCCGGTCATTTCCGCGTGCCTCTGCACGCGATCTATGGCTAACCCCGCCGTACACCCCCAAATGAAAATCCGTTTTTTCGCCCCTGTGGCCGCGCATCTTGGCGCGGCAGCTTTTCTCGTTCTGTGTGCCGTGAGCGCGTCTGCCTTGGAGATTCCCAAGCTCGGCCCGGACAGCTAGGTGAAGCCTGAGGCACCAAAGGGGGAGGTGACCAAAAGCACTTTCTCTCAATCGCAACTGCTGGCCGGAACCACGCGCGACTACTGGCTGTATGTTCCCAAACAGTACGACGGAAAACCCCCGCCCACCTCGTCGTGTTTCCGGACGGAGGCGGCTCCATCAAGCCCGACGGCGCCTTTCGGGTACCGGTGGTGTTCGACAACTTGATCGCGCAGGGCCGACTGCCCGTGACCCTTGGAGTCTTCCTCAATCCCGGCAGTTACGCACCCTTGATTCCCGGGGCCGCTGCACGCAGCAACCGGTCGTTTGAATACGACTCACTCGGGGACCGGTATGCCCGCTTTCTCACGGAGGAGTTTCTTCCCGAGGTGTTACGCGGCCTGAACGTGAGTTCCAATCCGGAGCACCGCGCCGTCGCTGGAGTCTCCTCTTCCTACGGGAAACCGTGTGAGCGCGGATGCGCGGAGATTGGACAAGTACACGTTCAGTGCGAAGTACAGGGATGGCCGGCTGTTTCTGTTTTGGGCGCAGCACAGAAACTCGATAAAACTCGAGGAGGAGTGCGCAAAGACCACCCAACGAGATGCCGCACAGCCGGGGAGGAAAAAACCGCTCCG
>JBILWF010000521.1:0-3147 GCA_044370075.1 Chthoniobacteraceae bacterium
ATCCCCCATGAACACCACGACGCAGCGCTTGCCGGCATGGTGATGCGCCGCGGTCTCGGCGAGACGCGCAGTTTGATCGCGGTAGTTCATGGGGATCACCGTGCAGTGCGGCGGGATGTGAGGGCGGGCCACGGCAAGGACCGCATCAAAACCGGACACCACGTCGGCGTGGGCAAGCAGGTCGCGAGCGAGCAAAGTGAGGTGGCCCGGGTCGCCCGGGCCGGCGCCAATGCAATGAATCATGGAGTGAGATGAAGCAGAGACCGCATCACCTCCGAATGCGATGGAAAATGCACGTGAACAAACGAGGCGTGCAAACGCCCGGTGCGGAAGCCCTCGGGACGCGATGTGCCGGTGCGACGACGGGTTACAGTCCATGCGTTGGCGCTTTCAGATTCGCTTCGCCAACTGGCGTGGTGGAATTCATGACCGCGCACGGAATTCCCGCGGGTGTCGCTTGCGGTGCAGTACCCAAAGTTTTGGAGAGCGGGGCGCATTTCCATGGTTCCAGGGACTACTCCCGCCATGGGCAGGCGCCGGCCTTGTGCGGTTTGGATTCCCTGCGAGAGAAGCATCAATCCGCCGCATTCGGCGTAACAGGGTATGCCTGCCTCGACGGCATCCCGGAGTACTCCAAGGAATGAGGCATTCTCGGCAATTTGCTCCGCAAAAAGCTCGGGAAAGCCCCCGCCGAGCAGGAGCGCATTGGTCTTTGGCGGCAACTCGCGGGAGTACATCGGTGAGAAAGTGAGCAGTTCGACTCCCTGGCTCTGCAGCCAATCCTTGTTGGCAGCGTAGTAGAAATGAAACGCCGCATCCTCGGCGATTGCAATGTGCAGCGGTCCGCCTGCCGCGCTTCTGTATGTCGATGCGGGAACTGGAGTGCCGGGGGCCCAACCGTTGTTTTGTTGAAAAAATTCAGGACGCAGGGGACGTGCCAGAGCTCGAATTGCATCCAAGTCCAGCGTCGCCTCTGCAAGCGCCCGAAGATCGGCGGAGGAGGGCAGTCGGCCCTCGGGGGCAGCCTGCAATCCGAGATGCCTTTCCTCCCAGTGCAGCAACTCGTGTTGGGGCACGGCACCCAGAACGGGAATCTTCAACGGGGCGAGTGCCTCGCGCAAATAGGCCGTATGCGAGGCGCCTGAAACCCCGTTGAGAATCACACCCGCAATAGATTCGGGATGTGCTTCCGCTAAAAAGCCGCGTACGGATGCGGCCAGCGAGCGGCCCGCTTTTGCCGAGGGAAGACACAAGACTACCGGCCATCCGGTCCAGCGGGCCAGTTCCATGGTGCTGCCCTCCTCGCTCACCGGGGATCCTCCGTCAAAGAGTCCAAGCACACCCTCCACCAGGCAGATATCCGGACCCCGCGCATGCGGTTTGCCCCCCGCGTGGGACAGAATCTCCGAGCGGACGCCGCGTCCGCCCATGAGCCACGTGTCGAGATTGCGGGAGCGCAGCGTGCCAAAGTGATTGTGGTAGGCGGGATCTATAAAATCCGGGCCCACTTTAAACGGTTGCACCCGCAGGGAGCGCGCCGCCCACGCGGCAAGAAGCAGGCAGCTTATTGCGGTTTTGCCGCTGCTGCCTTGTAGGCCGGCCAAAATGACCCCGGGGGCGGAATCCAACATCCCATTGAGATTGCATGGCAAACGGTCACGGGTGAAGAGGGAATCTCAAAACAGATGCTTGCGGGGTGTCTTTTGGTGCGGGCGCGGTTAGCAGGGAAGCGTGCTGCCCGGGAGTCAGGTCCCGAAGCGGCGCCGTGTTCCGGTGCACCTGCAGATGCGGTTCCTCCGGGGGCCGCACTTGCTTTCGTCGCGGTGCATCACAAGGGCACTTTTTGACTTCTGGGAACGACACCGGAACCACATTTTTCGTTTCCGGGTGACGACGTATTCTCTGCTGCTGACAGGGTGCTGAACGGATGCCCTCTGGTGGGGCGCCGCAGAGCAACCGGGGCGGGGCGATGTGTCACTTACAGAGGCTTTGACCCGGACCCGAGACCGGTTTGTACTGATAGAACTTGCCTATGTCCTCCCTCTTTAAATCCCTCCTCTTTGGGTTCTGCGCCGCGGCTGCATTGGTTTTGCCTGATGCTCGTGCCGCAGAGACTCCTTCCTTCGGTGACAACGTGCAGTTCCGCGGCAATCTGGACAACGCACGTGTAAAGTTTGAGCGGGACAAGCGGGGCCGCGTTGCGTTCATCGGCGGATCCATCACCGAGATGGACGGCTACCGCCCCATGGTTTGCAAGTCACTCAAGGAACGTTTTCCCGACACGGAGTTCACCTTTATTGCGGCGGGAATTTCCTCCACTTGTTCCACCACGGGGGCTTTCCGGGTGGAGTCCGACGTGTTGAAAGACGGTCCGGTGGATTTGTTTTTTGTGGAGTTTGCGGTCAACGATGATCAGGACGCACACCACACGCGCACGCAGGCGATGCGGGGCATGGAGGCCATCCTACGCAAGGCGCTCAGGAGCAATCCGCGCATGGATATCGTGATGACTTTTTTTGTGAATCCCGACATGCTGGCCAAGCATCAGGAGGGCGGCGTGCCGTTGACGGTGGAGGCGCACGAGACCGTGGCTGTCCATTACGGGGTGTCCACCATTCACCTCGCGAGGGAGGTGGCGCGGCAGATCTCCGGGGGATTCCTCACATGGAAACAGTTCGGCGGTGTTCACCCGGCTCCCCATGGCAACGCCATTTGTGCTCGTATGATTGATGATCTTCTTGATCGCGCGTGGAAGAAGGAAGCGGCGTCTGCAAGTCCTGCGCCGCATGCACTGCCGCAACCACTTGATCCTTTGAATTACGAATTCGGCCGCTACTTGGGCGAAAAAGAGGTGGAGCTTCTCGAGGGGTGGAGTCGCGGTGTGCCAGATTGGAAGGCGTTGCCCGGTTCGAAGCGACCGCGCTTCAACGAGTTTCCAGTATGGCACGCTTCGACGGAAGGGGCCACGGCGAGAATCACGTTTGAGGGAACGTGCGTCGGTGCGTTTGTGCTGGCGGGGCCCGATGCAGGCATCGCGGAAGTGAGCATCGATGGAGGGGCGTCGCGCGAAGTGAATCTGTATCATGCGCACAGCAGGGGGCTTCATTATCCGCGTTCCGTACTTTTTGGAGAGGAGATGCCGAAGGG
>JBILWF010000522.1:0-3145 GCA_044370075.1 Chthoniobacteraceae bacterium
CTCATCCTGATCAGGATTGAATGAACGGGACGGGGCCGGCACGTCGTGAATTTTTTTGCCGTTGAGCCAGAGGGCAATCTGGCCGCGGCTGCCGCAGAGAAGTTTGGCATCCACTTCCTCCTTCGCTTCAATTTCGGTGTAGGCGTAGGCGCAGACCATTCCTTCGTTCTTGAAGACTTGGCCGAGGTCGATGACTCCATCCTGAGGTGAACCTGCCTGCTCGTGCCATGCTACGTTTTGCCCCGCGGCGTTGACGTGTTTGGAGGCGAGGTTTGGTTTTCCTCCTGCTTTGAGCGCTTCCTCCTCCGGGGGATGCACGGCGCCCCAGACGTTTTCAAAAGGTCCGATGACCGTCCATTTTGCGATGATGCCGCTGTCAAAGGCGTACCGGATTTCGGCGACGACTTCCGGGGGGATGATTCCGGAGGTGATGTTCTGCTCGATGATGGGCCAGCTTTGCGCCCGCATCATTTTGAGAGCTCCGAGAGCGGACTTCCGCGCGCCGTTGTCATTCTTGCCCAAGGTCGATACCAGAAATGGAATTGTCTCGGGTTCTGGCAACGCGGCCAGTGCCCGCACAAGCGCTCGCTGGGGCACGCCTTTTTTTGTGGTCAGTCCGAGCAGCGCGGGGAGTGCGCGTCTGTCGCGTAATTTTGCGAGTGCCTCAAGCGCGGCGGTCAGTGTCTCGCCGTCTTCGTTCTGAAGGGCATTGATGAATGCGTCGAATCCATCCGCCTGAGATCCGAAACCAACGAGTGATTTAATCGCGGCCAGACGCAGAGCCTTGTCTGTGCTTTGCACATGCCGTTTGAGCGCGGGAACCGCAGCGAGAACCTGGAGCTCTCCGGCGGAACGCACTACTTGAAGAGTCGCCGACGACGAAAGCGGCGCCTCGGACAGCGTTGCAATCATTTTCCTCGCATCCTCCCCGCCAATATTGGCGGCAGCCATAATCGCCGTGTCGCGGAATTCGGCGTCCACGGTGGCGTCAAGGGCGATTCGGGTGAACGCGGGCAGGGCGCCTTGGTCTTTTTGGATCCCGAGGGTTTCGATTAATTGTCGGCGTACCGCTGGATCTCCCTCTTCCGTGAGCCGGAGCCGGAGGGCCGGAAGGGCCTCCGCGCCTACACCGCAGGCGAGTCCTTTTGCGGCAGCCAGGCGGACGGCGGCGCTGGAATCCGCAAGCGCAGCGCTCAAAGCCTTGATTGCGGCGGGAGTTCCGCTCCACGCGACATTATTGAGAGGCGGCGGGTTCTTCACGGGTTGCGTCGACCACCAGTGGCCGTCCCACTCGGCGGGGAGATAGGCCGCGCGGCCAAGCGCCTCGGTCGCCTTGGTCCGGATTGCCGCGTCCGGATCAGCGGCCACCCGGGCAAGGACTGTCACGGCGCGCGGATCCGCAACGTCGGTGAAAACGAGCCACGCCTGCTCCTGAGTGCGGGCATCAGGCGATTTGAGCAGGGGTTCCACGTGGTTCCATCCCGCCAGTTTGACCAGCGCGGCCCGGCTGACAAAACGCACCCAGCGATCTTCATCGGAGAGCGCCGACGCCAGGGCGGCTGCATGCTCCGGCACCCCGATGCGCCCCAGCGCAATCGCCGCCTGCATCCGGACTTCCGCATCCTGGTCTTTGAGGAGGGATGCGATGTCCGCTGCGGATTCCTTGACCCAGCGGGTGCTCAAGGCGCGAACAGCCTGCGCGCGGATCTCGGAGTTCGCGTCTTTGAGCAGTACACGGAGCACGGCCGTTGCCTGGGCCCGGAGGTCGGCGGATCTGCTTCCGAGGAGGTCCAGAGTCCAGAGGGCGTGTGCCCTTTGAATGGCAGGTGCGCTCGTGGTTTTGGCGAGGGCGGAGACCGCGCCAGCGATATGTGCGCCGCGGTGTGCGAGCGCCCATTGGGCGCGCAGGCGCTGGTCCCGGTCGGGGTGGTTTAGCGCGTCTAAAAGGTTTTGCGCCGGGGCTGTTTCGGCATCCGGAATGCGCGGAGCGGGTCTGGCATCGGGCCAGCTGACGCGCCACACGCTGCCGGCTGGTCTGGCTGTTTTCCACCCCGCGAAGCCCCAGTCCGCGACCAACAGGGAGCCGTCGTGGGCGATATACAATTCCATCGGCCTGAAGGCGCCGGTTTTTCCTTCAAGGAGAGCCTCGTTTTTCACGTGTTTGAACGCGGCGCCATCCCGGGCAACCTGGATCACCGAAAGCCTGCGCTGTCCCCATTCGCTAAACAGCTGCATGCCGCGGTATTTTTCGGGAAGTCCGTCGCTCATGTAACAGAGGCCCCCGGTGGGCGAGCCTCCTCCGAAATCGGTGAGGGATGGCAGAATCCGTTCGTTCACGGTGGGGGCGCCGGGAAAAGGCTGTGCTTTGTGCGGGCCCGGGCTGAGGAGTCCGTTGGTCTGGTCGTTTTTGTAAAAGTACGGGTACCCGTAGTAGCCGCTTTCGACATGGTATTCGAGGCGGGTCCACCAGCCGTTTCCGTCGTCGGTGTTATCCAGCGTAAACGGGTGGTCCATTGCATCCAAGTTGACTTCGAGATGGTTGCGCGTCCCGGCGGAAAAAACTTCCAGCCCCGTTCCATCCGGGCGGCAACGGACGATTCCGCCCCCGAGCAACGTGGCCTCGGAGCCGTCCCTGCCCTTGGCGTGGTAGACGCCCTTGTCGCCTACGCTGATGTAAAAAAATCCGTCCATACCGAGTGTGAATCCGCTCACGACATGGTCGTTGAGACCTTCGCTCGGGGGTGGCCCAAGGTCCGTGACAATGTCTTCCCGAATGTCGGCGACACCATCGCCGTTGGTGTCTTTGAATCGGGACAGCAGCGGGTTGTGTGCGACGTAAAGCCAGCCGTCATGCCAAAGCATTCCCGCGGGCGAATAGAGCTTTTCGGCAAACACCGTCTTTTTTCGGTCGGCCCCGAGGTTGCTGTACCGTACGACGGTGCACACCGGATTTTTTGTGTTGAGACGGGAGTCTCGCGGATCGTTTCCAACAAACACCGCACCCTCGGGAGACGCGGCGACGGTGGTCGGTGTTTCCACCTCGGGGTGGGATGCGAAGAGCTCCACTTTAAGTTCCGGATCATGGAGCGCGGGAGGCACGGGTGGAGCGGCAAACAAGATAGAACGCGGCGCAGCAAACAGGATG
>JBILWF010000032.1:0-10022 GCA_044370075.1 Chthoniobacteraceae bacterium
GCACCGGCATGGCGAGGAATTCGGGCGATTTGCCCTCCGATGTCCGCGCAGGATTCACTTGGCGTTTTCATCCGCCTGGGGGGATCTTCAAAACCATCGCAGCTTGGCAAAACGGCGCGTATTTTAGGGCGCCGGTCGATCCATCTTTTTTCCCCCCGATCCATGTGCCGATTCCCGAAAAGATTTCTCCCCGTCCGGGGTTTCCGGAGCGCCCTGAGATTGCTTGTGGGTGCCATCACGCTTTGCCAAGCCTCCCGCGATGCAATCCACGCGCAGGCAACCCGCGCCGACTTCGACCGCGCTCTAGCTTTACCGATTGAAGCGCAAAAATGGGCGGGCCGCTCCGAAATAGCGCCCCACTGGGCGGACGACGGGAATTCCTTTTGGTATGTCAGGAAGCAAAAAAACGGCCCGAAGCAGTACGTCTCAGTCAACGCCCTGACCGGGGAGCGCCGTGTTTTGGAGGGGGGGGGCGCCGTGCAACTTCCCCAAATTTCACCGCTCGGCGCGGGAGAGTCCCGCCGCAGTTCGCGCAGCGGAGAGCACACGGAATTGATTTTCAACAACGCAACCCCCCGCACAGTTTCCGTGGAGTGGATGGATCTGGAGGGAAAGGCAGTCCGGTATTTTTCACTGGCTGCCGGTGAAAAGCGGACCCAGCACACGTATGTAAACCATGTCTGGACGGTGAAGCCGAATGAGGGATCCCCGCTGGGTTTCTGGCGTGCAGAGGCGGACGGGGGTGTGGTTCAAATCCGGGATGTGGCCGGCGCGCAAAATCCTGTGAAACGGGAACCGGAGGCACCGTTAAAGGACGGGGCCGCCGCCGCGCCGTGGACGCCCTTCCTACGGGGACACCGCGTCTGGATCCGGCACGGAAGCACGGGAGAGGAGGTTCCCCTTTCGGCGGATGGTGACGAGTCTGACTCGTACACCCGCGTGCTGCCCTCGCCGGATGGCGTCCACGTAGCGGCCATTCAAGTGCGCAAAACCCCGGAGCGTGTTGTCCATCTGGTGGAATCCTCCCCAGGAAGCCAGTTGCAGCCGCTTCTGCACACGGTCCGCTATCCCAAACCCGGTGATGAAATTCCGCGGGCACGGGTCCGTCTTTTCAACGTGCCGCGGCGGGAGGCGGTTCCCGTGGAGGACGGATTGTGGGGAAATCCTTGGAGTATCGGGCAGTTACACTGGGCGCCGGAGGGGACCCATTTTTATTTTTTGTACGACGAGCGCGGGCACCAAGTGCAGCGCGTGCTTGCGGTGGATGCCGCCACGGGCGGGGTGCGCGTGGTGGTGGAGGAGCGCAGTGAAACCTTTGTGGATTACTCGCAGAAGACTTTTCTGCACTGGCTGGATAATACGGGCGAACTGGTCTGGGCCAGCGAGCGGGACGGATGGAATCATCTTTGGCTGGTGGATGCGCGCACCGGTGCGATCAAAAACCGCATCACCAGCGGGCCATGGGTGGTTCGGGGAGTCGAGTCGGTGGACTCCGATGCGCGTGAGATTTGGTTTCGCTGTTCAGGAGTGTACCCCGACCAGGACCCGTACTACCTGCATCTGGCAAGGGTGCGCTTGGACGGTTCGGGTCTGACGCTTTTGACGGCGAGTGACGGAACCCATGCCCTGCGCTCGACTGGTGACGGGGCGCGCCGCCTCTGGCAGCAGTCCCCGGACAAACGGTTTTTTATCGTCAGCCATTCCCGCGTGGACTTGCCGCCCGTGACCGAGCTGAGGCGGTCCGCGGATGGCGGCCTTGTGTGCGTGCTTGAACAGACCGACATCTCCGGATTGCTCTCCACCGGATGGCGGCCCCCCGAGCGCTTCCACGCCAAGGGGCGCGACGGGCTTACGGAGATTTACGGCACCCTCGTGCGCCCGAGCCATTTTGATCCAGCCAAGAAATATCCGGTGATTGAAAACATCTACGCGGGTCCCCATGGCTTTTTTGTGCCCAAGGAATGGAATCCCGGGCAGTCGCTCAGGGCGCTTGCCGAGCTCGGATTTATCGTCGTCCAGATCGACGGCATGGGCACCAACTGGCGTTCTAAATCCTTTCACGATGTCGCGTGGAAAAACCTCAAGGACGCGGGGTTCCCCGACCGGATTGCGTGGATAAGAGCAGCCGCTTCGGTGCATCCCGAATTGGATCTGACGCGGGTGGGCATTTATGGCGGAAGCGCCGGAGGCCAGAACGCGCTCGCGGGCCTGCTGCACCACGGGGACTTTTATAGCGCGGCGGCCGCCGATTGCGGATGCCATGACAACCGCATGGACAAAATCTGGTGGAATGAGGCGTGGATGGGATGGCCCGTCGGTGCCGAGTACGCAGAGAATTCCAACGTGACGCATGCTTCCAAACTGCGGGGCAAGTTGCTGCTCACCGTCGGGGAGTTGGACCGGAATGTCGACCCGGCGTCCACGATGCAGGTGGTGCGTGCGTTGATTAACGCGAACAAGGACTTTGAGCTGCTTGTGCTCCCCGGGGCAGGGCATGGCGCGGGGGAACACCCGTATGCTTTCCGCCGCCGCATGGCTTTCTTTGTGCGCCACCTTTTGGGAATGGAGCCCCGCTGGGATTGAGCGCTGCCAGCGCACCGTTCAAGCCGTGGCGCTTTGGCTTGGCGATCTGCCGCTCGTCGTGAGACTTCTGTCCGGGATCAGGCACCCGGTTTGCAGCCCGGTGCCGCGCACCTGCCCGCTCCCGCGTGTGGCCATGTCGAGCCGCCCCCCGATTTTGATGGGGAGTCAAAGGCTCCGCCCGTGGTGCCGTTTGCGAAGCCGCCGCGTACTCCGGACCGGATCCCGTGTTCGGCCTGCTTGCAAACGGCGGCGGAATTCACCAAATCGTCCCCGTGAAAAGGGGCGTGGGGCGTGGCAAACACACGATGCGCGGGACTGCGGGAGTGCCATACTCAGGGTTTGGAGACGGGGCGTTGCGAACCGCGCGGGCGCAGGGTGAACATGATTCCGGCGGCGATAAGCGCCGGTATGGCAGTGAGGGCGAAACCCCAAGCAAGCGGAACACCCTGGTCCTTGAGTTTGCCCAAAAACGGGGTCAGCCATGCACCCGCGGAGATCCCCATGAGGTTGAGGATGCCGTAGCCGGTCGCGCGCCGGTGTGGCGGCAGAAACTGGCAGAGGATGGGCATGTTGTTTCCGTCAAAAATTCCAAAGCTCAGGCCGTAGAGCATGCCGCAGGCAATGACCCAAGCCGCACCCGGTGCGAGCGCGATGCCCAGCAGCGCGGGAACCAGCAGGGACAACCCCAGCGCGCTGGTCGCTATGCGTCCCCGAGCATCCCGCTGAAATCTGCGGTCGGCGATTTTTCCCCCTACAAGCACCCCGCAAAATCCCGCGAGCGAAGTGGAAAGTGTGGCTAGAAGCCCGGAGGTTTTTTGGTCAAAGCTGAACCGGTCTTGAAGCAGGGTGGGCATCCAGTTCTTCACCGCCCAGCCGGGCATGCTGGGCAGCGCAAAGCAAAGCGCCAAAAGCGCGAAGCCGAACCAGTTGGAGCTCATGCCGGACTCGGCGTCGTGGTTTTCCGGTGAACGGTTCTGCACCGTTCCGGGGCGGTGTTCGCGGAGCAGGAAAACCAGCACCACGGCGTAGGCCACCCCGGCGTATCCGCACGCGGAAAACGCCGTCCGCCATGAAAGGTCCTGGGCAATCCAGCCGCCCACTCCGCCCAGGGCCTGCCCGCAGTAAAGCCCGCTCATGTGGACTCCCACGGCAAGCGAGCGGGTGGCGCCGCGGTGAAAGTCGACAATCAACGCCAGACCGGCGGGAATATACAGCGCCTCGCTGATTCCCATCGCGGCTCTGAGCCAGTACAGGGCGTTGAACTCATGGGCATACCCCATGAGCAGGGTGACCGCGGACCACACGGCAAGGCTCCCCACCACCAGCCACTTGCGGTTGAGACGGTCCGCGAGTACCCCGCCCAGTGGACTCGATAGCCCGTAAACCCACATAAATACTGCCATGAGTTGTCCAAAGCTTTCGGCTTTGTGCAGCTCAAGGATATCCGCCTGCATCGAGAGCTTCATGGTCGCCAGCATCTGGCGGTCCAAATAGTTGAGGAGTGCGACTGGCCACAGCAGCGCCACCGTCAGCCACGCCCCCGGGGCAAGCGCGGGAGCTGAATTTTCAACGGGTATTTCTCGGGTATTCATGCGGGCGGCACGGATTGCCCGGTCAGGGCCGCAGCGCACACGCGCTCGCGTGCGGCATGGGGTGGGTAGTCGGGGCGTTCATGCGAGGATGCAACAGTGTGAACGCGAATAAATCCGAAGTCTCGCCCCGACTTGGACTCGGCGAATTTCCCGGCGAGGGCGTGCAGAGTGACGCGGGGATACCCGGGGCTTGGTTGCGGGTCGTTGTACCCGCCTGTGAGTCCCTCGGGGGGCGTTTGGCTCGTGCGCGGAGCGGATGCTAATTTCCGGGGGGAAGGAGCAAAATTCGGGATCTGAAGCGGTTCCCTGGGGCGTGCACGGGGCGGGGTAAAAGCGTGCCGCGGCGGGTGGTTTTAGGGCGTTGAAAAATTTTGACGCATTTTTTAAGGGCCAACAGGGCTTCCGATTCCGTAAGGGGAGGGGAGAGGGGCGTGTGGAAAACGAGGGAGGGGGACCATGTTGCGATATCGAGTCAAAGGGGTTGTGGTGTGTGTGGCCTTGGTTCAGGTCTTGTGGTGTCTGGTGTGGGGGTGGATTTGTGTGCGGGGGGATCTCGCGCCGGAGAGCGGGTTGGCGGGTGCCCCGGCGGGTGCGGACTGGGAACATGCGCTTGGGAGGTTTCGCCTGCTTATTTTTCCGTGGGCTGCGGGGATCGTGCTCGAAGCCGCATGGAGGGGGCGGGGGCGCATGGCCGGAGGTGCCGAGAGTTGGGCGGGGGCCCTGCAGCGGACGTTCCTGCCGGCATTGTGCGCCGGTCTTCAGCACGCGGTGAGCCCGGGTGCATTTCAAAACCTGCTCTCCGGTTCCGGTTTTTGGGCGGGGATTGTCGGTGGAATTTGTTTTCTTCACCGCGCTTTGCCCGGGCTTTTGAGGCGGCTTTTTTTCTCCCGACCTCACCGGCAAAGGGCGGTGCTGCTGGGGTCCGGGCCGGGGGTGGGGGAGGTTGCTGCGGCCCTTCGCTCCTATCAGAAAGTGGGCGTGGCGCCCGTTGGTTGGGTGGGAAACGGCGCCGACAGTCACGGGGAAACCGGTGTGCCCTGGCTGGGGGCGTACGAGGAACTGGATGAAATCCTCGAAAAACACGATGCCAAGCAGGTGGTGGTAGTGGACGGTCCGCGTGTGGAGGACGCTGCGCGGCGGGCGCTCGAAGTCTGTCAGACGCGCGGGGTTCGCCTGCTGGCCGCGCGCACCGCCTGCTCCGGCCTGGGATTACCCGTCCACTGGGAATCCGGTCCGGAGGTGGATTTCGGGAGTGTCCTGCGCGAGCCCCTGCAGTGTCCTTGGAACCGTTTCGCAAAGCGCGGGCTGGATTTGCTCGTGGCGGTTCCGGCTGTGATTCTAGCGGTGATTCCGCTGGCCTGCGTGCTGTGGGTGGTGATGCGTTTTCAATCCAAGGGGCCCGTTTTCCACCGGCAAATGCGGCATGGCCGCGACAACCGTCCCTTCCGGATCTGGAAGTTTCGCACCATGCACTGCGGGGGCTTTGCCGAGGCCCGGCAGGCCTGCCGGGGTGATCCGAGGATTTTTCCCCTCGGGGCGTGGCTGCGCCGCCACAGCCTGGATGAACTGCCCCAGTTCATAAACGTGTTGATCGGGAACATGAGCACGGTTGGGCCGCGCCCTCATCTGGTGGAGCATACAGAAATCTTTGGGCGTTCCGACCGCTACCACTGGCGCAGTTACGTCAAGCCGGGCATCACTGGGTTGGCGCAGATTCACGGGTGCCGCGGGGAAGTGCGCTCCCCCGAGGATGTCCGGCGGCGGGTGCACTGGGACATCGAGTATGTGGAGCACTGGTCTCTGTTTTTGGATGTGCGCGTGATTTTCAAGACCGCAGGGGCCGTGCTCGATCCGCCCGAAACGGCATTTTGAACCCGAACCGCGCAGGGTCCGGCGGGGGGCTTCGCTGATTTCGGTTGGGCGGAATTCGCCTGAGCGTGGCGGGGCGAAGTGGGCTGTTTTGGAAAAGCAGGTGTTCCAGGGATGCTGAAAACCGGATGGTAGTTTTCGAAAAAAAGGCCGGAGCCGGCAGGCGAATGTTCTTGCGGGGAATCCGGCGCGCGCTGGGTATTCATATTGCCGCGTTCTCCCATTCACGTCTTGATTGCCTGGGTGCCTTCCAGCGGAGCAGACTGCGGTCAATCAGGCGATTCCACGCTTTTCGACGGCGGAATTTTGATGTCTATCTCGGGCATGTCCTCCCCTTCCCGCCCCCATGTCCGCTCCGGAACCTCCCGCCGGGCTTTTCTTAAGGCAGCCGCCGGATCCCTGATGGCTTTTCCTGCGATTGTCAGGGCGCAGAATTTAAATTCGACCTTTCAGGTCGTCGGCGTGGGCTGCGACGGCAAGGGCTATTCCGATTTGAGCGAGATCGGCTCGCACGGAAGCGTTCGGTTCGTGGGTTTCTGCGATGTAGATTCAACGCGCTTTGCACGCATCGACCAACGCTTTCCCGGGGTGCCCCATCATGCGGATTTCCGGGCCATGTTTTCCAAGCTGGGAGCCGGGTTTGACGGCGTGGTGATTTCCACCCCGGATCACATGCATGCTGCGATTGGGATGGCTGCCATGCGGATGGGCAAACATATTTACTGCCAGAAACCGCTCACGCATTCGGTCTGGGAGGCCCGACAAATGCGACTTCAGGCGGCCAAATCGCGCGTTCGCACCCAGATGGGAAACCAGATTCATTCCGCGAGCGAGTACCGCACCGGAGTCAGGCTGCTTCGGGAGGGGGTCATCGGCAAGATTCAGGCGGTCCACTCGTGGCAGCCAAACAGCGGCAACGGCCACACCAAGCTGACCGCTCCACCGCCGCCGGAAAGGGTTCCGGAAAATCTGAACTGGGACTTGTGGCTGGGAGTAGCGCCCGGGCGGGAGTACGCCCCCGGGGTTTACCATCCCTTTAAGTGGAGGGACTGGCAGCAGTTTGGCAGCGGAACCATGGGAGACTTCGGGTGTCATATTTTGGACCCCGTTTTCACCGCACTGGGCTTGGGAGCACCGCAATCCATTTTCGCGGAAAACTCCGGAATTAACCCGCACACGTGGCCGTCTTCGGAAACCGTGCACTACGTTTTCCCGGGCACGCGCTACACGGCAGCCGCAACGCTCCCGCTTACCTGGTACGACGGAGGGCGGATCCCCGATGAGGCCCAAGCGAATCTTCCCCCGGGTGTGGCTCTGGCGAAGTCCGGCTCGCTCTTCATTGGAGAGGAAGGGGTCCTTGTTCTGCCGCATGTGGGTATGCCGCAGCTGTATCCTGTGGAGAAATTCGCCTCCAAGCCGGTCGTTAAAGAGGCAGCATCCAACCATTACCATGCGTGGGTGGACGCCGTGCTGAACGGCACGGAAACGAGCGACAATTTTGAATATGCAGGTCCCCTGACCGAGGCTGTTCTTTTGGGCAACGTGGCCACGCGGGTTCCGGGAGTCGTGCTGCACTGGGATTCCGCGCAGATGCGGTTGCCGGGGCATCCCGAGGCGGAGGTTTTTTTGCGCCGGGAATACCGCGCCGGATGGGCAATGCCCGAGGCCGGCGCTTAGGCGGTGCGGTGCTCCCGGGACCGCGGGTGTGCCGCATCCCGGGCCGAGCGTTTGACGCGGTATTCCCGTTCAACCGCGGCCGGACAATCTTCTGAGAATATGCCCGTGCCGGACTCCGGATTTAGTCCAACGGTCGCGAAGTTCTTTTCTTAATTTCACACCCGGGTTCGGTCGTCCTCTCCACCGGAGGCTTTGCGCTCCCAAATGCGGCCGGCCGTCCAAAGAATTATTGGCAGGACAACGCTCAGCACCATCGCCGCTGCGGGGTTTTGGTTTCCGAGCGCTCCCACGGCGGCAAACGCAAAACCGGTCGGAAAACTTCCGCACACCAGAGCGAATAAAAAATCGCGGAAGGGCATGCCCGCCAACCCCGCCAGACAGGCGATAGCCTCGGGCAAAACCGGCATCCAGCGCGAGAGCAGCACCATCCATGCGCCACGGGCCGCAAACAGTGCCCGTCCCGCGTGCAGGCTCCGCTCGTCCGCAAACCAACGTGCCGCCGGTTGACCGATCCAGCGGCACAGCCCGTAGCCCAACAAACCCGAGAGCACGGACCCGGTGCCAGCCAGAATTCCCCCCCACCAAGGGCCAAACCGGAGGCCGAGCGCGGACATCACCACGGTGCTTGGAATGGGTAGAAAAAGATCGGCCACCAAAAGCAGGATCCCGGCTAAGCCCGCCCACGGGCCGAAACGCGCCATCCAGGCCACGGAACCCTCCACGCTCAAGGCGGCATCGAAAGCGCGCCCGAACAGAAAAAACGGGGCTAGAATTCCCGCGAGCAGTGCTGCACTTACAAACACCCAGAACCATGGCACCCGGCTCCTTTTCACAACCGGGCTCCTCCAAAAATTATTTCCTCAGCAACAACAGGTCCCCTTCGCGGGACACTTTTTCTCGCGCCGCGACCCTTTACCCCGTGTTTTTGGAAACTACGCCCACTTTTTAGGATGCGGCGAGCGGACAATTTAAGTGCTTTCAGATAGGAGTGATTCACACAGCATGCGCTGCCCGTTGTTTTGATGAGACGGTGCTCTGCGTATTCTCCAAATTATTGCTCGGTATCCCATGAAATTTCGTAGCCGGATTTGTCCGTACCCTTTTGTTTTCTCGGTCTTTCTGTTTTTCCGGTTTTTTGTTTTTGGCGGGAAAGCCGCGGTGTCCACCCCTCCAAATGTTTTGGTGATTTTGGCGGACGATTTGGGGCGTGCGGACTACAGCGCATTTGGAACCAGGGAAATCCGGACACCCCACATAGATCGCATCGGCCGGGAAGGGATGACGTTCCGGAACTTCTATGCGAATTCCTGCGTTTGTTCGCCCACGCGGGCTGCCCTGCTCACGGGCTGTTATCCAGACCGGGTGGGCGTTCCGGGCGTGATCCGGGAGGAGACGCCTTCCAACTCGTGGGGGTACCTTTCCCGGAACGCGGTGCTGCTTCCGGAGCGCCTGCGCGCTGCCGGTTACCACGCAGCGATCGTGGGAAAATGGCATCTGGGAATCCATTCCCCCAATACGCCGACGGAAAGGGGCTTTGATTACTTCCACGGGTTTCTCGGGGACATGATGGACGATTACTGGAGCCATCTTCGGAACGGACAGAACCTGATGCGCCTGAACGGAGCGGCTATAGAGCCTGCGGGGCATGCGACCGATTTGTTTACGGATTGGGCTTGTGCCTACTTGGAACAGCGCTCCCGCGCAAAGGCTCCGTTTTTTCTCTATCTTGCGTACAATGCGCCTCATGGGCCGGTTCAGCCTCCGCCGGAGTGGTTGGAGAAGGTGAAGGCGCGTGAACCCCATTTGGAGGAAAAGCGTCAAAAGTTTGTCGCGCTCACCGAGCACATGGATTCAGGAATCGGGCGCGTTCTTGAAACGCTGGATCGGTTGCACCTGGCCGAGAACACCCTGGTGATTTTTACCTCCGACAACGGGGGATCGCTTCCCGAGGGAGGAACCAGCGGACCGTGGCGCAGCGGCAAACAGCACATGTACGAGGGCGGAATCCGCGTGCCGGCGTCGGTTCGTTGGCCGGCCAAAATTCGCCCGGGGACCGAAACAAGCCACGCCGTCATGACGATGGACATTTTCGCCACGGTGTGCGAGGCCGCGGGCGTTCCGTGCGAGTCGCGTGAAAGGGGCGATGCGATTCGCCCAGACAGCGTGAGCTTCCTGCCTGCGCTGCAGGGAATGCCGCAACCCGAACTGCGCAGCAACATGTATTTTGTGCGTCGCGAAGGGGGGCCTCCCTATATGGGCAAGACCATCGAGGCTCTCATTCGCGGACGGTGGAAGCTGGTG
>JBILWF010000523.1:0-3134 GCA_044370075.1 Chthoniobacteraceae bacterium
GGAAGTTCGCGGGCACCTTCACGCCCATGACGCCAAACAGGGTCTGCCACAGATTACCGAGGCGGACATCCTTTTTCCTGATGTGTCCACCGTGCTGGATGCCCAGCCTCTGTCCGCCAAAGAGCATGGTAGGTAGTTCGGTGTTGTTGTGGGCATTGACGGTGCCACCGCTGCTGCCCCAAACGAGCATGGTGTGGTTGAGCAGGGACCCGTCGCCTTCTCTCACACTTTTAAGCTTCTCGATGAAGTACGCCCAGTCCTCCATGTACCATGTGTCCACGGTGGTGAGCCACTTTAGCTTGTCCGGGTCTTCGCCATGGTGGGTCATCTCGTGGTAGCCGTAGGGACAGCCTTTGTAGGCGTAGCAATAAGTGCCGTCGTTAAGATCGCGGCGCGCGTAGTAGTTAATCACCCGCGTGCTGTCAGTCTGGAGCGCGAGCGTGATGACATCGAACATCAGGCGTTGATAGCGGCGGTAGTCGAAGTTGCCCTTGGCCTGCAATTCGGGGTCGAGCGCCTGTACGTTCTGCCCGAGGTCGATCTGCGCGACCTCTGGCTTTGGCTTGTCCATCCAGGCGAGGTCCGTGGCGATGCTCTGTTCCACGGCGCGGATGGCGGTGAAGTATTCGTCGAGCTTGGCTAGGTCCGCTTTGCCGAGGCTATTTTGAAGGCCCCTGGCCTCCTCGCGCACAGCATCAAGCACGCTGCCCGTGCGCCCCGCCGCAACCTTGCGTGCCGCCACTTGATCCGGGCTCTCCGCGCGGAAGAGTCTGTCGAAGAGAATATGCGGGCGGTTCTCCGCAGGGATGGGTGTGCCCCCGCGGGTCCAGGCGAGTGTCTTGTCGATGGTGCCGCTGCCGAAGCCCGTGCCACGGTGAATGCCCAGAACAAGGCTGGGAAAGCGCGTTGCCGCTCCGACGGCTTCTGCAAGTTCCTGGTCCGCGGAGACGCGGAGTTTTGAATCGGCTTTGTGCGTGTTGGTTCCGGTGAGAAAAGTGCGGTCGCCTCCGTGGCCGCCGGAGTGCGTGAGCTTAAGGCCGCTGATCACGGTGAAGTCGTCCCGGAGATGTTCGAGGGGTTTGAGAATGGGCGTGACGCTCCAATCGCGCCCGGCGTTCACCGGCGTGAAATCGCGTCCGTTCATGCCAAGGCCCCACATGGTAAACACGGCCCGTTTCGGTCGCTCTCCCTCCGCGATACCACCCGCGGCAGACGCGGCACGCGAAAGCGAGGACATGCATTCAAGCCAGGGCAGCGCGAGCAGGACGCCGCTTCCGCGCAGAAATGCGCGTCGGTCGAGGAGGCGTTTTTTGAGGATGTTCATGCGAATGCGGGGTTAAAGCAGCCGGGACCGGGAATGAGTTGTTCTAAAATGCCATGGACCGTTTGCTTTCTCCGACAGCCTCGGTGGAGACTTCCGCTCTTCCCCAGAATATCATTTGGTTTGAAAAGGTTCGGAGGCGACCACCGCCTGCACCAGCGATTGCAGGCGCGGTTCGCTCTTGAGGATGCTTTCGAGGGTGGCGTGGTCTACGTAGCCCACAGGACGACCGAGCGCATAGGTGAGCAGTTTTTCGGTGAAGGCGCGCAGAAGCCTTTCCTGTTCGGCCAACAATGCCGCCTTGTAGCCGTCGAGATCCTTGAACGTGCGTCCGGACTTCAGCGCGCCCCCGGCGTCTATAAGCGGCGCCTTCTCCCTGGAGATGCCCTCGCCGTTCTGGCGCTCGCGCCAAGCACCGATGGCGTCGTAATTTTCCAGGGCGAGTCCGTAGGGATCCAGCTTGCTGTGGCAACTCGCGCAGTTCGGCTCATTGCGGTGCATTTGAAGACGCTCCCGCAGACTGAGATTTTTCCCCGCGGTATTCGGCTGAATATCGCCCGCGTTGGGGGGCGGAGGCGGCGAGGGATCGTTCAAGAGCTTCTCAAGCACCCACGCCCCTCGGCGCACGGGCAGCGTGCGGGTTCCGTCGGAAAGCAGGGTCAGCAGGCCGGCCATGCCCAGCACGCCGCCGCGGTGGTGTTCCGGCTTGAGCGCGACCTTTTGAAATGCTTCGCCCTGCACACCTTCGATGCCGTAGTGCCGGGCAAGACGCTCATTGATGACCAAAAAATCCGAGTCGATAAAGCATGCGACCGGCAGGTTCTCCCTCAAGACTTGCTCGAAAAACGCCAGCGGTTCCTCGCGGCTCGCGCTTTTGAGTGCGTGGTCATAACTCTTGTACTCCTTCGCGGGTTCAACGCTCCCGAACTGCTCCACATCGAGCCATTGACCTGCGAAGTTCTCGACGAAACGCCGGCTTTTCACGTCGCCCAACATCCGCGTCACCTCGGTTCGCAGAATCCCGGGCTGTTTCAGCGTCCCCCTGCTTGCAAGGGCAAGGAGCGCGTCATCCGGCACACTGCTCCACAGGAAATAGGATAGGCGGTTCGCGAGCTCGAAGTCATTCAGAGGCCGGGGGCCCGAGGCCGCAGCGGACTGCGGCTGCGGCTCTTGGATGAAAACAAAACCTGGGGAACAGAGCATGGTCTGCACTCCAAGCCGGAGCGCCTCCGAAAAAGACACTTTTTCGCGCCGCATCGCACCGGCTGCGATGCGCACCAGGCGATCCACCTCCTCCTGTGTCACCGGCCGGCGATACGCTTTGGGCAGCAGCGACGCGAACACCGAGTGCAGTCCGTTCTCATCCTTCGCGGTATTGTCACCAAGTCCGATTGCGTGGTGGCTGGCCGGCGGCCATTCCTTGGGTAGTGGCCCTTCCACCTCAATTTTATCGAGGAAGAGACGGGGAGCGGTGTCAACGTTATGCGCGGGGTTCGGAATCCATCGGGGCTCGGAGAAGGTCATGAGGTCCTTGAGAACGTCCTCTCGTTGGGACTTGAGTCCTTCCACTTCGGATGCGTCACGTGCCGCAACAGCCTTGGAAAGTTTTCCCTGCACAACCAGCCAACGCAAGTGCAGCGCAGACCATTCCGGATTGTTGACCCGCAGGTTGTTTATTCCGTTCCAAGAGGGGACAAGGGGCTTCTGCTGGTCGGGCTGTCCGGCCCGCAGGAAAAGCAAAGCCTCGGCCACCTCGGGATTCTCCAAGGTTCCCTCGATTTTGATGTCAAAGGTGTTTTCCAGCGGAGTTCCC
>JBILWF010000524.1:0-3132 GCA_044370075.1 Chthoniobacteraceae bacterium
TCCCCCGCGGGGTATGACCTAGTTCTTTCTCATGGCCCACACCCCCGGCGTGAACCTGCCCAGAAGCCCCCACGAAAAGGTGGGAGGCATCGTGTACTTTGGACGGATGCTGGATAAGATCCGGCTCCACCATCAGGGCGTTCTCGGGGCGGATTACATACCCAATCTGGGCGAGGGATTCGATCTGCGCTGCTCGCTTTTCCTGCAGGTCCCCTACCCCGAGATTGTGAACCGCGTGATGGGCGGCGGATCCGACGAGGAAATTCTTGCGTGGTGCCACGAACGGGGCCACCGCCCCTCGGAGGAACAAATCAGCGTGTGGAACGAATACATGCGCAAGCGGGGTTGGAATGACTCGGGCAGCGAACGTCTTGCGCAGCGTCTGGCGGAGGGCGGGTTTCAGGGCCGCACCGAGATTCAAACCTTCTTCGATTACATCGACTTGGACGAGGGCCGTCTTTAGGCGCAGAATATGAGCGTCCGCGAACATGCCGCGGCCCTGTCCCCCTCCGACTAAACACTCCTTCGCCTCCCACCCGCCATGCCGCAGTTCAAGTTTGTAGCCCGCTCCACCAAGGGAGGCCTTGTGGACGGGATCCTGGAGAGCCCGGACCGGGCCTCCGCCCTGCGGGAGGTGGAAAAGACGCGGGGCTTTCCCATACGCGTCGAGGCGGTGAGCACGGCGGGAGCGGGCAATTCGCCGGGCGACGCCAAAAACGGGCCCGCCCCGAGCAGCGCCTCCCTGGCGGCGGCACAGGCGGTGCAGGTCATGTCCTACGGCCAGCAGCATCTTTTTACCGAACAGCTTGCGCTGTTGCTGGGAGCCGGAATGACCCTGGATGAGGCTTTGAGCATTCTGGTCAGGCGCATGAAGCACCCGCGCCTGCACGGGCTCAGCAAGGGGCTTCATCAGGCGCTTGTCGAGGGCCGCAGCCTTTCGCAGGCTCTCCGTGACTACCCCAAAATATTTTCCCCGCTCTACGTCAACATGGTTGCCGCGGGTGAAGCCTCCGGAACCCTCTCGGACATTCTCAAGCGGTTGGTACACTATCTCGCGGAGGTTAAAAACCTGAGGGATCGCGTGCAGCAGGCGCTGGTTTATCCCGCGGTTCTTGTCGTGGTAGGGATTCTCATGGTCACGGTTTTCATGACCGTGATGGTTCCCAAACTGCTGAAGTTTTTCACCGACACCAACCAGGAGCTTCCCGGCGCGACCAAACTGCTCATGAGCGTGCACAGCGCGATCACCCACTACTGGTGGGCGGGGCTGCTGGGAGCCTTTGGCGTGACGGCCCTCGTCCGTTCGTGGGTTTCCACCGAACAGGGTGCGAGGCAGTGGGACGCGCTCACCTGGAAGATCCCCCTCTACAGCAGCGTCATCCGGCACCGGTACTACGCGCAGTTCGCGCGAACTCTGGGCACATTGCTTGAAAACGGCGTCACGCTGCTGCGCGCCCTCGAGTTGATCGAGGACATCGCGGGCAACGCCTTTGTGCGGGACAAGATGAAGCTGGTGCAGCGTGCCGTGGTCGACGGCACGTCGCTCTCCAACGCCCTCACCCAGCAGTCGCTCTTTCCCGAACTATTCGTCGACATGCTCTCGGTGGGCGAGCAATCAGGGCGCCTCGGACAGACCCTCGGCAACATCGCCGATGTGTACGACCGCGAACTCGACAAACAGGTCAAGCTCATCTCCACCCTTATTCCCCCGGTGGTCATGGTGGGCATCGCGGGCGTGGTGGGGTTCGTCGTGTTTGGAATCCTGAGCGCGGTATTCTCGATGACCAAGGGACTGCGTCCCGGCGCGTAACCGGCGTATCGGGCGCGACTCGCCCACCCTAAAGGGCCTCGCCGGCGGCTCATCCGTTTGCGGATCCCGGCCTGCGCGGGAATGCGCGCGGCGCGTGAAGTCGCGTTTACACCCGCGCTGGAATGCGCAACGATGCGCGCGTATGAACGAACTCAGCGCGCGCATTCGCCAGGCAGGTCAGGACGGCTGTATTCTTGAGTCCAGCGTCCAAAATATTCTCAATCTGCTCTCCCGCTCCCGCGATCCGGTGGCCCTTTCGAGCATCCACGAACTGGTGGAGCGCGCGCAATGGACTGAACTCAACGACCGCTTTTACAAGACCCTTGCGTTCGGAACCGGAGGATTGCGCGGACGCACCATTGGTCGGGTGCTCACCGACGCCGAGCGGGGGCATGTGCAGGCTCTGGGACGTCCCGAGTACCCGTGCGTGGGCACCAACGCGATGAATTTTTTCAATGTCTCGCGCGCAACCCAGGGCCTCGTAGCACACCTTCACGCCTTCCAGACGCAGACCAACGCGACGGGAAAACCCCGCCTCGTGGTGGCGCATGACACCCGGTATTTCTCACCCGAATTCGCCCAACTCACCGCCAAGGTCGCCTCCGAACTGGGCGTCGACGTCATTCTTTTTGCGGGTGCCCGCTCCACCCCGCAGTTGTCCTTCACCGTGCGCGCGCAAAACGCGCAAACCGGCATTGTGATCACCGCCAGCCACAATCCCCCCCACGACAACGGCTACAAGGTTTACTTCAACGACGGTGCGCAGGTGGTCGAACCCCACGCTTCGGCGATCATTCAGAAGGTCAACGCGACCGAAAGCGACCAGTACACCCCCCTGCCCTCCGACCGCCAGGGAACCATCCGGGTGCTCGGACCGGAGGCGGATGCGGCGTACATGCAGCGCCTCGAATCCCTCGTCCTTGATCCGGCCCTGGTACAGTCCGCCGCCGGCCTCAAGGTCGTATTCACCTCCATCCATGGCACGGGCGGGACCATCATCCTGCCGATGCTGCGCAAACTCGGCTTTGCGTGTTCCACCGTGCCCGAACAGGAAATCCCCGACGGGCGTTTTCCCACGGTCAAAAGCCCCAACCCCGAAAACGCCGAAGCCCTCGCGCTAGCGATAGCCCGCGCGGATGCGGACAAGGCCGATGTGGTCATCGCCACCGATCCCGACTGCGATCGCATGGGGGTGGCCGTGCGAAACCGGGACGGAAAAATGGAGCTTTTCACGGGAAACCAGATCGGGTCGCTCATGGCCTGGTACCGCATCCACAAGCTCACCGAGTTGGGGGTTATCACACCCGAGAACGCAGGCCGCT
>JBILWF010000525.1:0-3128 GCA_044370075.1 Chthoniobacteraceae bacterium
CAGATCCGGCAAAACTCCGCCGCGCTGTGAAAGTCAATCAGCCGGGACTCGTGCCGCATCCACGCTTCCCCCTGGACCGCACACAGCCACTCGAGCAGCAAAACCTGCGCGGGATTTTCCATCTCCAGCACAGAGCCGTCGACGCTCAGTTGCCTTGTCTCCGGAGCAAGGCAGAGCTGGGCGGTGTAGCGATCCCGAAAGGTTTCGCCCCGGGAAATGCGGGCGACGGTTTCCAAGAACGTGCTGGGGTGTTCGTGTTTGTCCAGATCCTTGAAGCGGTTGCTCAGCGGCACAAAGCGGATGCGCGCCAGTTCGATCCGGGCCTCGTCGCTGGAGTGGGTTTTGAGGAGCGCACCGTCCCGGTCCCGTTCCTCGTGGCGGGTGGGGGGGGGTGTTTTGAAGTAAAAATCCGGGGTTAATTTGCGGTCGAACGGTGCGTTGACAATGACATGGGTCACCCAGTCCTGCGGGCGCGCCACCAGGGACATTGCCGCGTAGAGCAGGGTGCCCATGGTTTTGCGTCCCCCGGCGATGGAGGCAATCAGACGGCAGGAGGACTGCACCTCGGTGCGAACCTGGTTGAGGATGAAATCCGCCGCGGCGGTGTTTTAATTTTAGTTGCGGGTGTCTTCGAGCTCGCGAGCCAGGGAATGGATATCGGCGGGGCCGGTCATGATTCGGTATCCGTCGATTTTGAGCTGGTCTGCGGAGGCGCCCAGTTCCGTGCGTGGCGCCTCCCAGACGCTTTTGTTGCGCCCTTCTTTTTTGGGCGTGAAGAGTTTTTCCTCCAGGTGGCGTTTTCCCTCCATGGTGGTGAGGAGCACGATGCGGTGGGGAAGGATCCGGTGTTGGGTGGCGAGGGCCCACACCGTTTCGGTGAGCACGGCGGGGGAGAGTCCGGTGACCGCGAGAAGCACGGTTTGCGGTTGGGATGGTTCGGGTGCGGGAGCGCGGGTGGTTCTGGTCCGCGGAATGCGGGGTTTGGAGGGCATGGGCGGTTGCGGTTTGCGAAGGGTGGGGTCTCGATCCGGACGCGAAAAGGGCTGCGCAGACAAGCAGCAGTTTTGCGGGGCACCCGCACACGTGGGTTCCCGGGAGAAATCACCTGCCTTATCCCATCGCGTGTCCGCGGGGTTGGACGGAATACGGGGTGATCTTTCCCCGGGCTTCCCAATGCCTTTCGGCAGGGAGTCCACACGGGACTCTATGGCAGTTAAGCCGTAGGCCGGGAGGTTTAAAATACCCGTCAATATGCATTATAAGAATCGGCAAAAAATTCCTGTTACTCTGGAAAACCTCAGGTCGGGACCCCCGGGTGATTCGGTGTTTTGATCTCCCGACCTGGACCGATCCGGGTTGCCCCATGGCACGGGGGAGGAACGCTCGACCGCAAACCGTTCGCTTCATCCCGCGAACTGACGGGGATTTTGAGGGGCGGGCGGGCGCAGAGGGCCTCGGAAGAAATCTGCACTCCGTCCCGGAGGATTCCCCGGTCGGCGGAAAGAGAGCGGGAATAGACGGATGATGCCGTGCTGCCCCGTGCTGCCGCGTTTGCGGGGCTACGGGAGAGCTGCGTCCAGCCAGCAGGGATCGAGGGGGGGAATCGGGTTGCGCTCTCGGGAAAGGGCAAAACCAAAAAATTCCTCGGCGACGCTTTTCATTTTGCCAAAACCCTCTGCGCTGACGGGCTGGGTTCCGTGGGCCAGGATTCCTTCGTTTCGTCGCTGGGCGGCGTTGCGGAGTCTCGGGCTTTCCGTGCGCAGGTCTTGGATCAACGGGGCTACGCGGGGGTCCTGCAGGTGGCCGAGCACATGGATGATGGCTTCCAGACCGAGTTGGAACCCGCCATGGCGGTGCGGTTGGAGTGCGGTGTGGGTTTGGAGGGCGGGCAGGTCGCGGTAAAGATCCAGCAGGGACACCTCGGGGTCGGTCTTCCCGTTTTTGAAGATGCCGCCGGTTTTTTCCTCCAGCCAGATTTGAAGCTGCATTTCCATGCAGCGGTAGAGGCGCGCGGCGGCGTCTTCAAAACGGTTTTGGGCGGCGGTGCGCAGGGTGTTGTCGAGGAGTTCGTTGAGGAGGGTTTGCTTGGCGGATTCCGTCCCGGAGCACTCCAGGCAGAGGTGGAGGGTGGACTCCACAAATTTCAGAAGGCCCGAGTTGTCCCGGCCTTCAAAAAGGGTGGAGATGGTTTTCGTGCTCCTGCGGAGGATTTTGATGGCCTCGGAAAAGTCCAACCGGTGTCGGGCGGCGAGGGCTTCGGCGAGGGAGGCGATGGTTTTAAAAAGAGTGGGCCGGGTGTGGCGTTCGGCCGCCTTGTGAAGAACTCGGGCGGCGGCATCGTAGTTGTGGTGGTTCCACAGGTCCCGGGCCCGTTCGACCTCCCGAATTGCGAGGGCGGACCACGGGTTGGGTTGGGCTATGGTTTTCTGTTTTCCATCTTTCACATCTCCGACGCCGCCTTTGTCCCTTTCGAAACCACCCACGTAGCTGAAGTGTTGAAAGTGTTCGACGGAGGCAAGCACCAGAGCGGCGCTCATGGTTTTGGTTCCGCCCGTGTAATCAACGTGGACCTCGCTGGCGGATATGCCGTACTTGGTGAGCAGTCGGGGAATTTCCCGGTGCAGTTCGGCGTAGCAGGGCCCCAGTTCCTCGTGGTGTTTGAGGACGAGCAGTTCGTGGAGGGGAATTTTGAAATCCGGGTGCGAACGCATCCGGGCGAGAATTTTTGATGCTTCTTCTTCGGCCTCGCGTTTTTTGTCGTCCGTTACCGCTTTGCGTTCGATGGTTGCTCTGGGATCCGAGATTTCGCGCTGAATACTTTCCGCATCCTTTTTGGACGTTTCGGAGCAGACATACCAGATCCGTTCGTGGCGGCTGTCGGCGATGCTGGTGAGGATGGGGTTTGGCGAGCCGCCCACCGAAACGAGGAGAACGCGGGGGGATTTGAATTCGGACATGTTGTAGAGGAAGGGGTTGAGGTTCGGGGCTCCGGACCGTTCAAAATCGCGGGGGTTGCGTGTGATCACGGTGAAGCCGTGGGCGAGGGTGGAGGTTGCAATGAGAGTGTGTTTGAGCGGCGTGGAGCGGCCTTTGGGTTGTAGCAGGATTCCACATGATTCGGAGCGCCT
>JBILWF010000033.1:0-9963 GCA_044370075.1 Chthoniobacteraceae bacterium
ACGCATGCTGCGGGCACGGAAGACCCGCCCGTCACCCGCCTTAGCGGAGGCACGCAGACCTTCCCTAAGCCGAAGCCGGCGGCAGGTGCAGCGCGGGATTTTCCTGCAGCACCTCGGCCAGAGTCGGCCAACCGACCGGATCGAGCGCTTGAAAGGCGTGCAGGTAGATGGCCAGCACGGTTCGGTCGTACTTGGTGGAAAGTCCTGCCACCACGCGCTCCACGTCGGCCTTGGGTGGCGCATCCGGCACCGTTTCGATGGTGCCGTTTTCATCGTGGGCAATTCCAAAGCCGTCGAGAAATTCGCACAGCAATCCTTTATGGGCTCCGACCAGCCAGACCTGTAAAACATGGGCGGCGACTGCGTCCTGCGTTTTCCGCCCCAACTGCTCGGCGATCCAGGTGTACTGCTCTGCGCGTGGTTTACGCTCGATGAAGACGGGACGCAGCTTGCGTGACTGGGCAAGGGACTCGACCGATGCCTTGTAAAATGGTTTCTGGTTTTCGTGCAGAAACTGAAGAATGCCGCGGGCGGTTTCCTTCGGCATGCGTGCGAAAATTTCGTGGGGCTGAAGCATAGGATGAGCGGGCAGGCTAAGGGGAATCCGTGCGAGCGGAAGGGGATTTTTGACTCAACCCGTATTCTGGGAGAGAATCGTGCCCATGTCTGCGAAACCCGTGCGAACCTCCATTCATGGCCTCACACTTGCTCAACTAGCGGACCGTCTGGTTGCGTCGGGGCATCCTGCATACCGTGCGGGCCAGGTTTTGGAATGGGTGTATGCGAAGCGAGCGGAAGGTTTCGGGCAGATGAGCAACCTGCCCGCCGCGCTGCGTGCCGAGCTTGCCGGGGCCTTTGCCTTTCACGTGCTGGATCCGGTTCGCGTGCTGGGATCCGCCGACACAACGCGCAAATACCTTTTTCGTCTGGAGGACGGGGCCCTTATTGAGTCCGTGCTCATTCCCGCCTCTCCCGCCTTGTATGGCGAACCTTCGGACCGGCGCACGCTGTGTGTCTCAACCCAGGTGGGCTGCGCATACGGATGTAAGTTCTGCGCCAGTGGTTTGGACGGTTGGAGCCGCAACCTGAGTGCGGGGGAAATTGTCGGACAGATTCTGCGCGTGGAGGCCCTTAGCGAGGAGCGTGTAAGCAATCTGGTGTTCATGGGAATGGGTGAGCCTCTGGCAAATTTCGAAAATCTTCAGCAAGCTCTCGAAATTCTCAACGGCGGGTGGGGTGTTGGTATTGGGGCGCGGCGCATCACAATCTCCACCAGCGGATTGGCTCCGCAGATTAAGCGTCTTGCGGACACGCCGCTGCAGGTGCGGTTGGCCATTTCCCTGCATGGCGCGACCAACGACGTGCGCCAGCAAATCATGCCGGTGAACCGAAAGTATCCCCTGGAGGAACTGCTTGAGGCTTGCGCGTACCATGCGTCCCGAAAAAAACAGCGGATCACTTTCGAGTACATTCTCATCGAGGGAATCAACGACCGGCGGGAGGACGCCATGGCTCTGGTTGAAGTCGCGAACCGGATCAAAGCCAAGGTGAACTGCATCCCGTACAACACCGTCGAGGGGCTCCCTTGGAAGCGCCCCGCAGAGGAGAGGCTCGACGCGTTCATGGCCGTCTTGGAACGGGCCAACATTCCGGCGACCATTCGGCGGGAGAAAGGTCACGACATTGCCGCGGCATGCGGGCAACTCCGCCGGCAAACGCTGGGGTCCGCGCCGGAACGGGCTCCCGCTGCGGGTTAATAGGACGTGGCGGGCCCATTGCCGGAGGCTTTGGGATTTACTCTGCGGAGCGATTCGCTGCCTCGCAGTTGCCGCGGGCCCGCAGGGCGGCCAAGGTGTCCGCCAATATTTATGCGGTTGGAAAAAATTTATCGCGGTTTGCCCGAACACTTTCATTCCCGAGTGAAGCCCACACCGGTGCGCAATCCACGGCTGGTGGCTTGGAGCGCGTCGCTATGCGTGGACCTGGGATGGGACCCGGAGCCCGAGCCCAATGCGGCCTCGATTTTCTCGGGCAATCAAATCCCGGACGGGGCTGAGCCGATCGCGATGGCTTATGCCGGTCATCAGTTCGGGCATTTCGTTCCGCAGTTGGGGGATGGACGCGCCATTTTGCTGGGTGAGGTAAGGGATGCCAGGGGGCGGATTCGCGATGTCCAGTTGAAGGGGGCAGGGCCTACGCCGTATTCGCGTCGCGGAGATGGGCGCAGCGCGCTCGGACCTGCCCTACGCGAGTTTCTAGTGAGCGAGTCCATGGCTGCGCTCGGCATCCCAACGACTCGCTCACTCGCTGTGGTCCGCACGGGGGAGACGGTTTTTCGCGAGGAACCGGTCCCCGGGGGCATCGTGACCCGTGTTGCGGCAAGTCATGTGCGCGTGGGAACGTTTCAGTGTTTCGCGGCGCAGGGTGATTTTGCGGCCGTTGAGACGCTGGCGGGCTTTGTCTTGGGCCGCCACTATCCGGAGCTGGATACTGCGGAGAACCCCTTTCTTGGGCTTCTCGAGGCTGTCGTTGCGCGGCAGGCCTCGCTCATAGCCCAGTGGATGCAGGTAGGCTTCATTCACGGCGTCATGAATACCGACAACATGGCGGTCGGCGGGGAGACCATTGACTACGGCCCCTGCGCGTTCATGGACGCCTACGATCCCATGCAGGTCTACAGCGCCATCGATCGCGGAGGCCGCTACGCTTTTTGCAACCAGCCGGCGATCGCCCAGTGGAATCTCGCCCGTTTTGCAGAGACGCTTTTGCCGCTAATTGACTCCGACACCCACAGGGCCGTGGAAAGGGCGGGGGCTGTCATAAGCTCCTTCCCCGTGCAGTTCGAAACGCACCGGGCGTCGGCTCTGTGCGCAAAAATCGGACTGAACAAACCGGGCCCCGAGGACGTCAAACTTGTCGATGCGTTGCTCGCTGCAATGTCCGCGGACCGCGCGGACTACACGCTCACATTCCGCCGCCTGTGTGACGTTCCTGAGGATCCGCGCGCAGACGCGGGTGTCCGCATGTTGTTTGCCAACCCAATGCTTGTTGACGCGTGGCTCACTCGCTGGCGGGACCGGCTGCGTTCGGAGGAAATTTCTCCGCGCGAGATTGCGTCTGCGATGCGCCGGGTAAACCCCGCCCTCATTCCCCGCAATCACCGGGTGGAACAGGCGCTGGAGGCTGCGGTGCATCGGGAGGACTTTGGTCCTTTTGAAAAACTCCACCGGGCCTTATTGAAACCCTTTGAGCGGGACGCGGAGAAAGACGAAAATGCTCTGCCACCACTTCCCCATGAGGAGATTGCCAATACGTTCTGCGGCACCTGACCGCGGGCTTTCCCTCCTCTACTCACCGGTTGCACGCGTGTTGGACTGGGCCGCTGGATGTTGCCCTTGAAATGGCAATGGATTGCGGGGAGCATTGGATCGTTCGTGCGGCGCTGCGGATCGCGGCGTCCTGAATCTCGATCCATCCCATGCTTTTTCAACACCCCTGGATTTCGATTTTATGAAGGGCTCCGCTCTGCATGCCGCGTTGGAGCGTATTTTGCCGCGGGGACGTGTTTTGAGTTCTCCTGCTCAGCTCGCGGGATACGCCTCCGACGCCTTGGGGTACAAGGTGTATCCCCCCGACGCGGTGGTGATTCCGGGGGACGCGGCGGCCCTGGCCGATTTCATGCGGGAGATCGCGGGGTTGCGCGTGCCCGTGAGTGTGCGCGGGGCGGGAACCTCCCTCTCCGGCGGGCCTGTGGCGGCGCAAGGGGGAGTCATCGTTCATACCTCGGCACTGCGTAATGTACGCACCATCGACGCGGATGGTCTCTGGTGTGAGGTCGAATGCGGTGTGGCTCTTAACGACCTAGACGCCGCGCTCGCCCCCTACAACTTGTTTTACCCGCCCGATCCCTCCAGCGGTCCGGTGTGCACCCTTGGAGGGAATGTCGCCTCCAATGCCGGGGGCGCCCATTGCTTTCGTTACGGCGTGACCAGTAATTACGTTCTCGGCGTGGAGGCGGTGATGCTCGACGGCTCCGTCCATCGGTTTGGAGGACCCGCCGGGGGGCGAGGAAACTGGAGGGAGGATTGGAAGCGGTTCATGATTGGGTCGGAAGGCACTTTGGCCGCGTTTACACGCTTCTGGCTCCGGTTGTTGCCTCGCCCTCAAAAGGTGTGGACTTTCCGCGCCACCTATCCGGATCTGCACACGGTGGAGGCTGCCATCCATGCGCTGGTGGCGCATTCCTCCTATCCTGCGGCCATCGAATTGTTGGACCCGCGCGGAGTTGCAATTGTCGAGAGCAGCCAGATGGCATGCGGTTTACCCGAGGGTTTTTTCATGCTCCTCATCGAGATTGATGGCCCATGCGAGCTCGTGGATTCCCGAGTGGAGGATGTGGCGCGGCTTTTACGCGAGGCCGGTTCCGCGGATGTCGTGTACAGCGACGACGCCGCTGTGCGCGCCAAGCTCTGGAAGGCCCGAAAGGCGGCGGCCGGACTGCTTGGGCAGATAAGCCCTGACTATGTGGTGCAGGACGCGGTCATTCCCAAGCGTGCTTTGGCGGATGTGTTGAACCTGGTGTACACCGAGGCGGATGCGGCGGGGATCCGGGCCGTGAACGTGTTTCATGCGGGCGACGGAAATTTGCATCCGAACTTTTTATTCAATTCAAAGGTCCCCGGGGATTTAGAGAAGGTTGAAAAGATTGGAAAGCGACTCATGCAGCGTGTGGTAGAGGTTGGCGGGACGCTCAGTGGCGAGCATGGAATCGGCAACGACAAAAGCGCTTACATGCCTCTGATTTTCGGACCCGAAAGTCTCCGTTTACAGTGGGCCGTTCCGAAGGCGTTTAACCCAGCCCACCAGCTTAACCCGATGAAGGTTCTCGAGCAGCGTCGCTTTGTCGCATGAACGCGCATGCGGACATTTCACCCCTGAGGGAGGAACGTCTCTTTGAGCCGTTCTTCGACCCGGTGGATGGTGCGTTGTGCATCGAAGCCTCCACACCTTTGCGTGAAGTAGCGGCTCGCGCTGCGGCCCAAAGGCTGCGTTTTCCGCTGGAACTCGACGCGGACGTCTCACTGGTGGGTCACCTTGATGCGTCCGGGTATGCCCCGGGTTCTCATCGGTTTGGACCTTTCTGTGACAATGTTTTAGGCATGAACTGGCGTCTTCCAGACGGTCGCGTGCTGCGCATCGGAGAGCAGGTTGCCAAGACCACCACGGGATACGATTGGCTGCGTTTTTTACTTCACACCGGGGCTCAGTACGGGAGTGCAACGCATTACGTGATCCGACTGCGGCCGGATTGCGGATTTTCCGCGGTGGCTTTTTTGGAGGGGGATCTTCCGAGGCTTCGCGCCTGTGCCGCTTCAATGCTCCGGGGCGCCTGGATGCACTGGTGGGAGAGCATTGATTTTTTCCCGCAGCAAAACAAAGGAGCGTTGCGTGTCGGCGTGCACTGTCCCCGGGGCGAAGCCGGGGCATTCGAAGGCGAGTTGCGCCGTCTGGCATCGGGGCACGGGCTTTCTCTGCGATGGCAGTTTGAAGCGGCGATTGAGCCGGTGGGCCTGCCTGATTTTGTAATGAAGACGACTCCGGACAGGGCGATGCAGCTTGCCGTGGAAGTGCAAGAGCAGGGGGCCCTTAAGGTTGTCGCTTTTTGTTACCATGGGGTGGTCCACGGGCGTCTGCAGCGCGGTGCGGGTGTCGATTCCCTCATGAAGCCTTTTGAGGCGGGCCTTTACGAGATCGGGGGTGACTGGCACGCACGCGGAAGCGAGGGCAATCCGCATCGTGAGCCCGAATCGAGGTGGATGGAGGTTTTGAGACCGGTTCTTTTGGGAGGCTAGACGTACACCATGGGAGAAAATACACATCTCACCGCAGGCGCGTGCGCTCCCGGTCCCGGGGGCGTGCACGCGGAGGTTCCCTCGCATTTTTCCAACTGCACGCACTGCGGTTTCTGTCTGGCGGTGTGTCCCACGTACAAACTTACCGGTGACGAGAACAACTCCCCTCGGGGCCGCCTGCGGTTGTGGGGCGACGAGGCAGCAGGCCGTCTGGAGCCGGATGTGTGGACGGATTTTTACACCGCCGAATGCGTGGGATGTCTGGCGTGTGAAACAGCTTGTCCTGCGCATGTGCCCTACGGGGAGCTGTTTGAGCAGGCGCGCCATCAGCACGTAGAACAGGGGCGCGCGCGGGTGGGTGCGGCGCTCACGATCGCCGCAGCTGCGGTCATGAACCTGACGGTGTTTGACTGGGGACTTTTGCCGGCGCGTTTGCTGAGGCGGTTCGGCTGGTTTCCGCACCCGCTTATCTTCCCCGGAAAGCCTGCGTTGTTTGAATCCACGGCTGATTATGCGGAACGTTTGATGCAGCGGCACCGGCCCAACGGGCCCCGCGTGGCCCTTTTGACGGGCTGTCTCATGGAGTCGCTGTTTCGCGAAATCAACTTTTCCACGGTGCGTGTTCTTATTCAGAACAACGTACAGGTGGTAGTTCCCCGCGATCAGGGGTGTTGCGGGGCTTTCCAGCAACATTGCGGCCTTGGGGGCGAGGAAGAGTGTAGCGCAGTGAATCGTTCCGCCTTTGGCGGATTAAATGTCGAGGCGGTGCTGAGCAATTCTTCGGGATGCGGTTACGCATTGGGCAGGGGATTGGCCGGCCGGCAGCCGGTGCGGGATGTGCTGGGATTTCTGGGCGAAATACCGCTGGTGCGCAGGAGTCCCTCGCAGAGCGGAGCGCGTCTTTATGTCGATCTCCCGTGTCATTTGGTGCACGGACAGAAGGTGGCGGGTATTCCGTCCTCCGTGTTGGATGCCACGGGGCTTGCCTGGGAACTGGCCCCGCAGGCCAGGGACTGTTGCGGGTCCGGGGGCGTGTATAACATTCAAAAGCCGGAGAATGCCCGGGAAATCCTCGCGGCCAAATCAGCCTTTCTCAAAGATGCCCTCGGGGATCCCGTGATCTTGGGGACCGCCAATCATGTGTGCATGATGCAGTGGCACTCGGCGGGATCCACCGGATTGGTGCGCCGTGAGTACCAGGTGAGGCATATCATCCAGTTGCTGGATCCGGGGGAGGATGGACTGGAGCGGTAGGGAGAAATCTTGCGTCCGTGTGCCCAAGGTGTTTCCAGAAAGCAGGCCGCGGGCTCAGTGCAGGGTATGGGACGGACATGCGGGGCGATCCCCGCGTTTCACGGCCGGGAAGGGCTAAACTTTGGTTTGCGCAACTCCGTTTCGTAAACGGAGTCCAAAAGGGCGGAGGGACTTGAGAACCGGCGGGCCGTTAATCGTTCTTCCAGTTGAGCGAAAAGTTTCGGAATGATTTTTGACCAGGTTCCGGGCCGTGAAAAGTAGTCCGCGTCCGTGTTCGCGGCGAGAGCGTTGAGTTCAGCTTCGGCGCTGGATTGCGGAGGCATGGCGTTTGGGGCGGGGATTTTTTCGCCCTTGCGGAACACGCCAAAAAGGTTTCCCCCGTCTCCTGACTCGGTACAAAGCACTGGATGTAACCCGGCAGAGCGCGCAGTCTCCTCAAGCGTTTTGAGGGAGAAACCGTTCAGGTGGGCTGCGTGCCATTTGTGCTTAAACCGCATTTCTCGATACAGGATGTTGGGGACCTCGATGACGAAAATCCCTTGGGGATGCAGTCCCTCCGAAAGACGCGCGAGGTCCTCCACGGGAAATTCGAGATGCTCGAGCACATGAAAAAGGGTGAGCACATCGAAGCGCTGCACGCCGGGTTTGAACTCCGAAAAAACGCCATTGGAGATATTTAAGCCGAGGGCTTTTTGGGCGTGGCCGGCATACCCTTCATGAGCCTCAAGCCCGGAGGCGGAGTGACCGAGCCTCTGCATCAAGTAAACGAATTCCCCGCTACTGGCACCCGCGTCGAACGTGTGCAGGCGGGGGGTCAGAATTTTTGGAAAGACGTCGGCGATTTGGTGGAGTCGGTGAAGAGCCACGCGGGCGGCGCGCAGAATATGGCGCGCTTTGGGCGAGGCTGTGCCTTTGTAACTTTGGCGGTATTCTTTGCGGTAAAAGCTTTCCACATCCACCGAGGGGATGGGATCCACGCCAATGAAGCCGGTATCGGTCCAGCAAACATTTGTGAGCGGTTGTCCGTGGCGGTCATGTGTTGCGAGCAGGACAGCGTCCACGCTTCCAGTGAGGGGGTTCGGTCGCTGGGTTTTAATTTTGGTATCAAACATGGTGTGTGATGCGGCGGGAGTTTTGGCGAGGTAAGGATGGTGCACGCCGCGCTCAAACGGTATGCATTCGTGAGCTCACCTGTGGGTTTTTTCTCTGAAGCGCGTTTCTCCAGATAGGTTCGTGAGTGGTCTATTCCAGATAATCCCTCAGGATCTCCTTCAGCGTTGTCCGAGCGCGAAAGATCAAGCTCTTTACCGAGGGAACGGTCGTGTCTAAAACTGCGGCAATATCCTCATACGCGAGATCTTCAAAGCTGCGCAGCACCAGGGCGGTTCTCTGTGTCTCGGGAAGTTTTTGGAGCGCTCCCTCGATGGCATCCTGCAGTTCCGCGCCTAGCAGCGCTTGGTCGGGGCGGATCAAGCTTGGGTCAGGCAGCCCTTCATGAGCTGGAGACTCGCAATTTTCAGCCGGGTCGAGCGGCACAGTGGGGTGCCGAGAGCGGTAGCGGATCTCGTTAAGCAGGATGTTGCGCGTGATTGTTAGCAGCCAACTGGTGAAGCGCGCTGTCGGTTGATAGCGGTGCGCGAATTTCCAAACTCGAAGAAAGGTTTGATGCGCCACTTCCTCCACATCAGTGCCCGGTCCGCCCACGCGTAACGCAACGGCCGCCACGCGGTTTTGGTGGATCTCAATCAGGTCCCGCAATGCCTCGGAATCCCCCCGTTGAATCCGTTGCATCCACGCCCAGTCCTTCTCCTGAGTGGACGCGGAATCGGGTAGCGGCTCTGCGGGCGGGGGGGGGGGCATTCCGGGGTGTTGTGTGCCGGGTGAATGGCTCTTGGGGTTCGGGGAAACGACGCCCCGACGTCTTACCGATTTTCCCTCAGATATGCCACAATATCGGCGATTGCTTGAGCGGAGAGTCCGAGCATGGCCGGATCGTACATCAAGGACCGCCCCAGAGGTTTGATGGATGCCACACGGTTCTTGGGTACTGTCTGGACGGCTCCTCCCATGCACTTGAGGATGTAAGGGTCCCCGTTGGAAAGCAGCATGCCGGTGATTTTAAGTCCGTCGGTGGTTACCAGCTCGGATCCCTCATACCCGTGGGATATGTCGGCGGAGGGTTTTGCGATGGCGTGAATGAGGACCTCCCGCGTTTGCTGCCGGGCAAATGTGGTGAGGTCGGGGCCGAATTCAATGCCCTGCTGGCCAATCCGGTGACAGACGTAACACGCGCCCACGGCAGACTGTCCGCGCTTGGGATCACCCTCGAGTTTTGCAATTTCATCGGTCGGTGGAAGGGCGGAAGCGTTTGGCGGTGTCGGAGGCATTTCCACCGCATGCAGGCGGACGGTTGCCGGATCAAACACGCCCGATTTTTTGAGTGCCTCGTCCAACCCGTGTTCGCTCCAGAGATTGCTCTTGCGGTTGATCAGCCACCACGTGGCCATGGCGTTGAGCGGAGACTCTTTGGTTGCGGCGATCGAAACCATTGCCTGTGCGGCCCGTGGGGACGTGTTAAACGCCAGTGCCGTGAGGGCCCTGTCGCGCTGCGCGGGGCTGAGGTGGTTTAACAAAGCACGCTTTTGAAGATCGCTTACTGCCGCATCTGGATGCAGACGCCAGGCGATCCAATCCAACGCCTCTGACCACTTCTCAGCCGGCGCCCCCATTTTAGCGGACACCGCTTCATACACCTGTGACTCGATCCCGGTGGAACCCAGCCCGAGAGCCTCGAGGTAGGCGCGGTCCCTCCCGTCGAATCCTTCGGCGATACGCGCCAGCAGGGGAGCGCTCTTCT
>JBILWF010000526.1:0-3119 GCA_044370075.1 Chthoniobacteraceae bacterium
TCGCCGACCCCTCCCTTGCAGGACACGCGCGCCGCGCTTTGGAAAGCGGATGGGTTCGCCCAAACAAACGCATTTTCAACAACGCAAAAGTCAGCGACCACTTTGCAATCGTCCCCACGGGAACCCCGCCCAAAAATTTGGACGACAAAGAACAGCGCATCTTTGATTTGGTCTCCAGACGGTTCGTTGCGGTTTTCTTCCCGGCGGCCCAGTTCGAGGTCACCACCCGCACAACGCGCGTGATGGGTGAGGCTTTCCGCACCGAGGGAAAAATCATCACCGACCCCGGCTGGCTCGCGGTGTATGGCAAACAAGCCGAGTCGGAGGAGGAATCCGAGAAAGCAGTAGTTGCAGTCAAAGCGGGCGAAAGAGCGCACACCGCGGAGATTGAAGTTCGTGAGTCGCAGACAAAGCCGCCGGCGCGTTTCACCGAAGCAACGCTGCTCTCGGCCATGGAAGGCGCGGGCAAACTCGTCGACGACGAGGACCTGCGGGAGGCGATGAGCGAACGCGGGTTGGGAACGCCTGCCACTCGCGCTCAAATCATCGAAGGTCTGCTGACCGAAGGCTACATTCTGCGGCAGGGCCGCGATTTGGTGGTGACCGCCAAAGGCATCTCCCTCATCACCCTGCTGCGCGATCTCCACGCCGAGGCACTCACCAAACCGGAGCTAACCGGCGACTGGGAATTCCGCCTGCGCCAGATGGAGCGGGGACAACTCTCCCGCGCCGAATTCATGCAACAGATCACGGGTCTGACTCGGGATCTGGTGGAAAAAGTGCGCTCCGGAATGGGCAAGGAAGTCTCCGGGCAATTCCGTCCGCTGGAGGTGGCGTGTCCCCGCTGCGGGCATGCCGGGTTGAAGGAGAGCTTCCGTCTGTACGAGTGCCCCGGCTGCAAACTTGCTATTTGGAAAACAATGGCGGGGCGTGAGTTGGAACGGGAGGAAGTGGAGACTCTTCTCACGCATGGTAAGGTCGGCCCGCTCGAGGGGTTTCGGTCCAAGCTCGGAAGGCTCTTTAGCGCCGCGGTGCAACTAACGGAAAAAACAGAGTGGAAACAGGGCTTCGACTTTGAAAGCGCGAACTCGCCCGAGGCTGCGGCCGTCGACCTGAGCGACGCGCCGCGCATCGCCCCGTGCCCGGTCTGCCGCAAAGCGCAGGTCGCGGAAACCCAGTCTGCGTACGTCTGCGAAGGGGCTGCGACGCGCGCCTGCAAGTTCCGGATGGGCAAAGTGATCCTAGAACAACCGATTTCACCCGAGCAGGCCCGCAAACTCTGTGAAACAGGAAAGACCGACTTGCTGCGCCGCTTTATTTCCAAGAAAAAGCGCCCCTTCTCCGCCTTTCTCAAACTCGAGGGAGACAAAGTGACATTTGAGTTCGAGCCGCGCACTCCCAAAGCCGCGGGGGCCAAGACGGGTGCGGCCAAGACGAAGCGTACTTCAAAAGCTGCTGCCGGCGGTGACGCCCCCGCTCAAAACCCCTGAGTGCAAACATCACTCCCCATTTCACTCTCAAGCATGTCTTCCGATCCACAATTTCGCCTCAATGTGGCGGGCATTCTTCAGACCACCGACGGGCGTATTCTGGTTTGCGAAAGGTTGGGACAAAAAAACGCGTGGCAGTTTCCACAAGGTGGAGTCGATGAGGGCGAGACCCTCGAGGAGGCGCTCTTTCGGGAACTCTCCGAGGAAATCGGCGTCCCTTCTTCCACATACCGCATTCGCGCCCGCAGCGGTCCGTACCGCTACGTCTATGAAAAGGGGCCTTTGCGCGGCTTTGCAGGCAAGGACCAGCACTTCTTTCTGGCCGACTACACAGGCGCTTTGGACGCAATCCAGTTGGATTTACCCCACCCGGAGTTCCAGCAATATGCGTGGATCGAGCCCGGGAGCTTTCGCATGGAATGGCTCCCGTCCATGAAAAAAGCGATGTACCGCAGCGTGTTCCACGACTTGCTGGGCACTGCGCTTGTAGGCTGACTTTTCGCCACGCGGGAAAAGGGCACTTGCCCGCGGGAGCAGCGCTTTGGCAGGGAGGCGCGGTTTTTTTTGCGTCCCTCCTTGATCTTTGTGTCCCAACATTCTCAGCATGGTCCCACCATGGCCTACACCACGTGCACACCTCCTCAAGGCGAGAAGATCTCCATCTCCAACGGACATCTCTCGGTTCCCGATCACCCCATCATCCCCTTCATCCGCGGCGACGGAACCGGACGCGACATTTGGGCGTCCAGCGTGCGCGTGCTGGATGCGGCCGTGGAAAAGGCATTTGGTGGAAAGAAAAAGATCGCGTGGTTTGAGGTCTACGCAGGCGAGGAATCCTTCAAGCGCTTTAACAATTGGCTGCCGGACGACACGGTGGAAGCCTTCCGAGAATATCTGGTGGGCATCAAAGGCCCGTTGACCACTCCCGTCGGGGGAGGCATCCGTTCGCTCAATGTAGCGTTGCGTCAAATGCTGGATCTCTACGTCTGCCTGCGGCCCGTCCAGTATTTCAGCGGCGTGCCGTCGCCGGTAAAGCGTCCGGAGTTGGTTGACATGGTGATCTTCCGCGAGAACACCGAGGACATTTACGCGGGAATCGACTTCGAAGCAGGAACGGACAAGGCGTTGAAAACCATTGCTTTTTTGAAGGAGCATTTTCCGAAGGATTTCGCAAAAATCCGTTTCGGAGCGGAGGACGCCGCCTCCGTGGGAGTCGGTGTGAAACCTGTCTCCCGGCATGGAACCGAAAGGCTCATCGCTGCGGCCATCGACTACGCGATCGATCAGAAACGCAAGTCGGTGACGATCGTCCACAAGGGCAACATCATGAAGTACACCGAGGGCGCCTTCCGGGACTGGGGATATGCTCTGGCAAAGCAAAAATACGGGGCTGTGGAAATCGACGGCGGCCCGTGGTGCAAAATCCCCGACGGCAAGCCCGGGGCGGGCCTGATTATCAAGGACGCGATCGCGGATATTACGCTGCAGCAGGTGCTGACGCGTCCCACCGACTTCGACGTCATTGCGACCCTCAATTTGAACGGCGACTATCTCTCCGACGCGCTGGCCGCGCAGGTGGGCGGCATTGGAATCGCCCCGGGTGGGAACATCAACTACGCTACGGGCCAC
>JBILWF010000527.1:0-3117 GCA_044370075.1 Chthoniobacteraceae bacterium
GAAGAATACGCGCAGACCTCCGCGTATCTCGTCGAAAAATGGGGGGGGGCCGATGATCTGCCGGAAACGGAGCAACTCCCCGATGGGGCGCATTTTCCTGGATTGGATGTGCGTTTGCTGTGCAAAAACGGCGCCGGGGGGGTGCACACATACAGGATCCCCGGTCTGGCGACCTCCAAGGCGGGAACCCTGCTCGCGGTGTTCGACCAGCGCCGCGCGGGGTCTGGCGACCTGCCCGGGGATATCGACGTGGGATTGCTGCGCAGCACCGATATGGGGCAAACGTGGGAACCCATGCGGTCGATTTTGGATTTTGACGCCTCCGAAAGGGGCACGCGGGGGAACGTGGGGGATCCCTGCATTCTGGTGGACCGGCAAACGGGGCGTATTTTTGTGGCGGGTCTTTGGTCGAGGGGCAACCGGGGATGGAATGGATCGGGGCCGGGGCTTTCTCCGGAGGAGACTGGACAGCTGGTGCTGACCTCCAGCGACGACGACGGGGTGAGTTGGTCTGCCCCGGTGAATATCACACGGCAGATCAAGCGTCCCGAATGGCGGTTGTGTTTTCAAGGGCCCGGAAGCGGCATTCAGATGCGCGATGGGACCCTTGTGATACCGGCTCAATTCCGCGAGGCGCAGGGGCCGCCCCGGTCGTGCTTCGTCTTTAGCGCGGATCATGGAAAGAGCTGGAGCATCTCGGACCCGGCGATCCCGGAGGAACGTCCCACGAGTGAATCCCAAATCGCGGAGCTCGAAGACGGATCTCTTTTGCTCACGATGCGGGATGAATCCCACTCCGGAAAACGGGCGTGGTGCCGGTACGATTGGAAAACCAAAAAGTGGGGCCAGCCGTGGCTGGATTTGCCGGACCCGACGTGTCAGGCCAGCCTTCTGGCGTTGTCCGATGGATTGCTTCTTTTTTGCAACCCGGCGGATCCCAAGGTGCGCAGAGCGCTGACGGTTCGCACCAGTCGGGATGGCGGAAAAACCTGGGGGCCGGGCCGTGTGATTGATCCGGGGGGCTCCATGTACTCGTGCATGACGCCTTTAAGCGACGGCCGCATCGGGCTTTTGTACGAGGGTGCCGGGGGCTTGCATTTCGCGCGCTTTTATCCGGAGGGAACCAACCTTGCGGCGGTGCCCGAGGGCCGTTTCGAGACCACGGGCAAGTTTGGTTGGTGGCCGGAGCGGCATCAAAAAAAGCTGCGCGAAACGCGGGAGTCCCAGCCCGATTTGGTTTTCCTCGGGGACTCCATTACGCAGAACTGGGAGGACGCTGGCGCCCGCGTGTGGGCCCGCTACTACAAGGAGCGGAACGCCGCCAACTACGGTTTCCGAGGTGATTCCACCCAGCATGTGTTGTGGCGGATTGAGCAGGGCGAATTCGACGGGTTACACCCCAAGGTGTTCGTTCTTTTGATTGGCACCAACAACGTGCGCCATGGCGATTTTAGTCCAGCGCAGATCGCCGGAGGGATTGCGGCGGTGGTGGGCCGGTTGCAGAAGAAGTGCCCCGCGTCGCGTGTGTTGCTGCTCGGGCTGTTTCCCCGCGATGCGGATGCGCAGGGCCCGATGCGCCGCAAGTGTCTGGAGGTTAACGCTCTTATCCCCCCCCTTGCGGATGGAAACCGGGTGGCGTACCTGGACGTGGGCGGCTCCCTTCTCGGTGCCGGGGGTGAATTGTCCGAAAGGATGGCGCCGGACCGGTTGCATTTGAGCGCCGAGGGGTATCAACGGTGGGCCGAAGCGATGGAGCCCGCTCTGAGTTCGCTGCTGTCCCTTCCCCCACTTGTTCCGTGAGCGCACGGCACCGGTGGACAGGGTCTTTTGAATTCACACCCCCTGAGTTGAATGCGTCTTTCCCGCGGCCCCGTGGTGTGTCAGGATCGTTGGCGCCGGAAGCCCGACGAGCCGGGAGTAGTCCGCGACGTGGAAGGCCTTTTTTAACCACTGAAAAGATTTCGCGAGCTTCCTTGGCTGTCGGTCGCCTTGTATGAAAATCATTATCCCCGGGGGAACAGGTCAAATAGGGCGTATTCTTCGACGCTATTTTTCCACGGAGGGCCACGAGGTCATCACACTCTCCCGTTCGGGACGCGAGGACGGAGCGCCCGGCCGTGTCATTTCATGGGATGCTCAATCCATGGGGCCCTGGGTCCGGGAACTTTCGGGTGCTGACATACTCATCAATCTCGCGGGCCGGAGCGTGAACTGCCGCTACACGTCTTCCAATCGACGCGCTATCATGGAATCACGCATCGCATCCACGCGATGCCTTGCGGAGGCCGTTTCGCGCATGACAAACCCACCTGCGCTCTGGTTACAGGCGAGCACCGCGACCATCTACGGCCACCGGTACGACGCTGCGAATGACGAGCACACCGGATGGATCGGCGTGAACGGCGAGGGATACCGCCCGGGCTGGGACTTTAGCGTCGAGGTGGCCAAAGCCTGGGAACAGGCCGTCCACGCGTTTCCGACGCCGCGGACGCGGAAGGTGCTTTTGCGTTCTGCGATGACCATGAGTATTGATGCAGGGGGCGTGTTTGACGTGATGCTTGGGCTGGTTCGCTCGGGACTGGGAGGCACAAATGGCAGTGGAGACCAGTTCGTTTCATGGATTCATTCGGAGGACTTTCTTGGAGCCATACGCTGGATTGTGGAGCATGAGAGTCTGGAGGGTGCGGTAAATATCGCGTCCCCGGAACCAATTCGAAACAGGGATTTTATGCGTCAGTTTCGGGAGGCATGGGGCATCTCCGTCGGACTTCCGAGCATGGAGTGGATGCTCGCGCTGGGAGCGGTTTTTCTTGGAACCGAAACCGAGCTCATTTTGAAGAGCCGCCGCGTGATTCCGGCCCGCCTGCTCGAGGATGGATTTACATTTCGCTTCCCCGACTGGTCCTCCGCGGTCCGTGATCTGTGCGCGCGACGGAGGGGAGTGCCTGAGACAACGAGTTGAGGGACCACCGGGGCCGGTTCATGAAAGAAGCCCCTGCCAACCCGCTCTTTTAAACCGGAAGCACACCGGATCCTTCCAGCCAGTTTTCTCACTCCCCGCACCCCATGAGACTGATTCTCTGTCTTGGATTTCTTCTGCTGGTTCTATTTTTGGAT
>JBILWF010000529.1:0-3113 GCA_044370075.1 Chthoniobacteraceae bacterium
CCCGGCTCATGGTTGCCCTTCATTTTTTGAAGCACCAACACGATCTCAGCGACGAGGAGCTCGTCGCAAAATGGGTCGAAAATCCCTACTGGCAGTTTTTTAGCGGCATGCAATTTTTTTCCCACAAGGCTCCCATCGACTCCTCGAGCATGACCCGCTGGAGAAACCGCGTGGGAGAAAGTGGCGCCGAGTCGCTGTTGAAGGCCACGCTGGAAGCGGGGCTGAAACTCCAGGCAATAAAACCTTCAGATTTGTCTCGGGTGAAGGTGTATACAACGGTTCAAACCAAGGCTATTCGATATCCAACTGATGCGCGTCTCTTGGACCGAGCACGTGAACGTCTGGTCAAAGCGGCGCGCAAAGAGGGGCTTCAGATCAAGCAAAGTGATTCCCACGTGGGAAGACGCTTAGTGATGAAACAAAGCCGCTGTGCGCATGCGCGCCCGGAGCGGATTAGGCTGGTCACAGCAGGTTAGGTTTGAAAGTGAAAATAAAGGGCCTGTCCGAAAGTTTGTGTTTAGGACCGGTTGTTTTTGTGGGTTTCCGATCAGCAATTTGCGGAATGGAAAAAGCGACTCCCAAACTGAATGGCGAACTGGGTGGCGGCAGCCCTCCAACTCCGGGGCGGTTTTTGCCATTTTCGGGTAATATTTCGCGAGGCCAGATAAGATCAGTTTGCTCGCTGCATCGTCGCTTGGAAAATGGCCCCGTCTGAAGCTGCATGTTCAGGCTCTCGATCGCGTTGGTGGTGTAGATCATTTTGCGCTCTGCCACCTCTCATCGAAAAACACCAACGGATACATCTTTTCCAGTGGCCGATTCTGTCACTCCACCACCGTTTCCAACACCGAGTCCGTCACCGAACTGAAGAAGTCAGCCCCAGTCTCCACCTTGTACTGATCCACCCCGCAGAACAGGCTTCTCGGTAGAACAGGCCACCTTTGCCAACCGTGGCTAAAAACTCGCCCAGGCCAGGCACCAACGAAAAATCAAACGACAAAACCAACCCGCCCACTCCTTAACTCGCCAGCTCGCTTTTTCCAATTGACGCTGAACCAGTACACCATGGCGAGGGTGAGCACTAGACGGCACCGCACACCGGCTCCGGAAACCCCGCCGCAAATTAATCACCGTCAATAGGACTCGCGTCGGAATTCTCCTGAGGAAAGAACTCGACTCGTTTCCAGTCGAAAATCCCGTTCTTAGCGATCCGCAATCAGAGAGCGGTTCCGCCACAGATAACCTACTCCCGATCCGACGGTCAGAAGCAGGGCGATTGCAGCGACCCCATAGCCTCCGAAGCGCCAAACTTCCCCCCAGTGAGGAAGCGCCCACCCGGCCAAAACTGCAGACACCTCCTCGAGTGTTAGCAGAATAAAAAAATAAAGAATCGCGATGATCTGCCAGATCGTCTTGTGCTTCCCCCAGCGGTCCGCCGCGAGAACGATTCCCTTGGAGACAGCGATTTGACGGAGTCCCGTAATGAGAAACTCGCGTCCGATTACCACGACGCTCACCCACGCTGGGAGCGCAGGCCTGCCGTGGTAGGGTATGGCTGACAGACAAATCAAAGCGGTGGCTATGAGTATCTTGTCCACCAAAGGATCCATCAGGGCACCGAAATCCGTTACCAATCCGCGTTTGCGGGCAATGGCTCCATCGGCGTAGTCGGTCACGCTGGCAACAACGAACAACACCAACCCCGAGGTGCAACGAAAACGCCAGTCGGTCTCCAGCACGCCGGCAAAGGCAGCCGTCAAACCGAACCGAATCAGCGTCAATTTGTTGGGAAGGTTCATGAAAGGCCCGGCACGGGTGCGAACATCTGCCGGTCGGTGCGCGGCGATTCACCTCCCGCGCATCTCACGAAAAGTCCATTGCCGCGCATACACTGTGCCGATAGCCTCCAACCTTTCTCAATCTCAATTCCTACAACCTGTCTAAACATCATGTCCGCTAATTGTGACATCGGCCTCATCGGTCTCGCTGTAATGGGTGAAAACCTCGTTCTCAACATGGAGAGCAAGGGATTCACCGTGGGCGTTTACAACCGCACCACGGCGGTAACCGAAAAATTTGCGCAAGGCCGAGCCAAAGGAAAAAACATCGTCGCATCCCACACGTTAGAGAGCTTTGTCCAGTCACTCAAACGGCCGCGCAAAGCGCAGATCATGGTAAAAGCCGGAGCCCCCGTAGATGCAGTGATCGACCAACTCGTGCCACTGCTCGAACCCGGAGATATCATCATCGACGGGGGAAACTCTCTGTGGACAGACACGCAGCGTCGTGAAAAAGCTCTGGCCCTTAAAGGAATTCGCTATTTCGGAGTGGGTGTTTCCGGCGGAGAAGAAGGCGCCCTCAAAGGCCCCTCCATCATGCCCGGTGGTTCCAAGGAGGGATGGGAATTTCTCGCCCCCATTTACACCAAGATCTCCGCGCACGTTGAAAACGAAGCCTGCTGCCGCTACATGGGCGCAGACGGAGCCGGACACTACGTCAAAATGGTGCACAACGGCATCGAATACGGCGACATGCAGCTTATCTGCGAAGCTTACGCCATCCTGAGCCGCACGCTGGGACTGCAGGCACAAGAGCTCGCCAAGATTTTTGCCGAATGGAACAGAGGCGAACTCAACAGCTACCTGATCGAGATAACCGCTCAAATCTTTGAACGCGTCGATCCCGAAACCGGCAAGCCCCTGGTGGATGTGATCGTCGATCGAGCAGGCCAAAAAGGCACCGGAAAATGGACTGTTGGCCACGCAGTCGAAATGGGCGTGCCTCTGTCGACAATCTCGGCGGCGGTGGAAGCCCGCATTCTCTCCTCGCTCAAGGAGGAACGCGTGGCAGCCAGCGAACATCTGCGCGGCCCCGATTCCGTCCCATTCCCCGCCGAAAAGCAGGCGCTCATCGATGCCGTGCGCGATGCGCTGTATGCCTCCAAAATTGTATCCTACGCGCAGGGTTTTGTGCAGTTGGGTGCCGCTGCCCAGCAGTACGGATGGACACTAAACTTCGGCGATATTGCCACGATTTGGCGGGGAGGCTGCATCATCCGGGCGCATTTTCTCAACCGGATTAAGCAGGCTTACGAACTCAACCCCGGATTAAAG
>JBILWF010000528.1:0-3113 GCA_044370075.1 Chthoniobacteraceae bacterium
TTGGGTCTTGCCTTGATGCTTTCACGGTGATGGCACCGCTTGGATCCGTGCTATGCCACCCCGCTCCAGTGGGAGGGGCCGGTTGCAACCGGGGCCCGTATCCGGAGCACAAAGAGGGACACCATGGATGTGCCCCGGGCGGGGCGCCGGGGCCTAATCCACGCGGCTTGGCGCATTCAACTCCCGGATGACGGATCCCCCGGTTTCGCCCAGCACGAGAACCGCGAATTTCTGAACGCGGGCCACCTCCCCGGGCTGGATGGGCGGAATGTCGGTTCCGGCAGCCGGCGGCACCGGTTCGCGAAGTCCCGGCTGAATTTCCCGGAGCGAACCGTTGAGGGATGCGTAATCAAAACGCCCCCGGATATCCGTGTATCCGTCCTTGAAGAAACGCACAGCCCCCCCGGGGAGCCGCGCGTAGACCTTCACGTACACCTTGGCTTGGGGCAGCTTTCCCTCCGTATCCCGGACGTCGAGACGGCCGTAGTTTTCGGCAAAGTCCACCCGCATCCACGTGGCGCTGTAGGCAGCCGACTTGCGCAGTCCCGCGCCCAGCACCTCTACCATCAAACTGTTCGCGGCCAGCGATTCCGGAATCGGAACAAAAACCTCCGCTGCACCCTCGGGAACCTCTTTCTCGAGCGAAACGGCAGCCTTGATCAGCCGGAACGTGCCGGACTCTTCGCGGCTGAAAGGGCTGGCCGAAAAACTAAACTCCGGATCGGTCGGATAGAATTTCACCTGAATGCGGCGCAGGTTTCGCACCGTGACTTTCACCGATTTCTCCGCGGTCTCCACGTCCAGCGAAGGCTCGGTTCCTGCCAGTTGGTCTGTTTCCTTTTCGCGGTCCGGTTTGTCGGGCCTTTCGGCGGATGCGGTTTTTCCCTCCGCCCCGTCCAGATGCGTGAGCAGCGTGCCGAATAGGGAGCGCCAGCGTTCCACGGGATGCCCGGCGTGGCGTGTCGCGATGGTGCGTGCCTCTGCCATGCGCCCGTGAAGCAGTCCCAGAACGGCCCGCATGTAGTCGGTTTGAAGGGTCAATTTGGTTCCGGCCGGATCCACGGTGGAAAACCAGGCCTGCGCCTCCGCAAAGCGGTCCTGCAGAAACAGAAAGGTGCTGAGGGCCAGACGGTCTTCCTGTTCGAGGCGCGGCTTGTGCGCGAGGATTCCCAGCAGGCGCAGGTACTGGGCGCGCACCGCGGAATTTCCGATCCGCCATTCGCTTCCGCTTTTGTGCGCCCGCGGGTTCACCAGAGGCGCATATTCAAGGTGCTCGTATGTGTTGAGTTCCACCGGGTCCACCGTCAGCAGGGGGCTGCGCAGTACGGGGCCGCAAGTGGACAAAAATCCCTCCTGCTGTAAAAGCCAGTCGCGCGCGGAGGCGGCGTCTTCGTGTTTGAGTCCGTAGGAGGCGATGACCGGATGCCAGACATGGCGCGCCTTAAGGAAGGCGTACAGGCGCAAGAAAAAGGTCTTCTCCTGGCAGCGCCACGCAATCCGGCCCAGATCGAGGTCGTGCAGGGGATGGGTGTTTAGAAACGCAAAAAGCTCCTCCTCTTTTGCGTTCTGCGAGACGTGTAGCCACGATTTTTGGTCCGTATTTGATGCACGCTCCACGACCTTGAAGGTGAGGGCGGTGGCCTGCGCCGTGCCGCGTTTGGCGGCTGTTACCGAGGCGGGATGGCACACAAATCCGGGAGATTCCTGCGGCGACGGATTGGGGAAATAAAAGCGGAACTCAAACATCGCGGTGCCGAAGGGTCCCACCTGGATCGGCTGAGACTGGGTGCTCTGGGAACCGCCCAGCGGAAGCGCGCCCGAGGGAATCTGCCAGAGCAGATCCGCCTTGAGCGGGGAGGCACTCGGGTTGCTCACCACCACCGTCGAAGCGTAGGCGACCTGCGTGAGAAATTCCCCTTCAATGACCTTTTCAATTTTTTCCCCGTCCTGAGTTGTGTGCCGGTCGTCTAGGCGCACAAAACTCTGGGTCACCTGCAGCATGCCCGTCGCGGTGGCGTTTTCTACGGGCTGGATTTGGCGGTGAAAAACGATCGCAGCGGAGCCCGCCTCGAGAACCGCCGCCGCCCCCTCGCGGCGGAGTACGGGTCGGTTGGATTCAAACGGCAAATCGAGCACAGCCAGCACGAGCAGCGCCTCGTTCAGGTTGTGCGCCGCCTCGGGAAAGCGCGCGGACAAAAAGGCCCCCTGCGTACCGCCGGCAATCCATTGGGCGAAGTCCTGCCAAAAGGCGCTGGGCGGAACCAGCCCTGGCGCCTGTTGGGCGATGCGGACCTTGTGGTAGTGGGATTCCGCAAACTCCTTGGTGGCGCCTAGCAATCGGTAGTAACCGCGCACGGCCTTGCGCCGGGCGAGAGCTTCATCGCGGGCGACGAGGGCTGATACTTCGAATTCCGCGTCGCTGGTTTTTGCGGGGGAGAACTCATCCTTCGCGGACTTGCCCTGCTCCCCGCGTTCGAGAAGATTTTTTTCCGCCCTCTTGTCCATTTCGGCCGCGTCGCCGGGGGGCTCCGCAGCCGATGCCGGTTTTGCCGCCTGCCTCCCGTATTGCGCGTCTCCTTCGGAACGGGGCGATGCAGCACCGAGCAACAGTAATTCCTTTTTGCCGCCGGGAGGTGCTCCCGCCGACGCGAGACTGGAGCCCACGGCTCCCGCATTCGGCGCGGGTGCCGCGTTTGAACGCAGGCGCAGCGCATCCTGAGCGATTTGTTCCTCCCTGCCGTTAAATTCCATGCGTTCCCCGGTGGCCATGGCCCGGGTTTTGAGCGCGGAATCAAAAAGTCTCCGCCCCTGTTCCCTGTCCAGCGGCGCGCGTTCAACTTCCTCGCGCAGGTGCCGCACGGCAGCCTCCCGCTCGGCTGGAATACGCCATGCGAGGAGGGCTTTCTCCATGCTGTTTAAACGCGCGTAGGCGCGCGGTTCCAGATGCCGGCTCAGATCCTCCTCCAGCAGGAAGGCATCGACAAATGTGCGGGAAAACTTGTTCGCCAAATACGGGCGGACGACCGCTTGAAAAAACGCGGTATCCTTACGCCACAAAAAGAGATTGAGTTCGTGCGAAACAAATTCGGAGTACCGCGCGCGTTTCTCCGATT
>JBILWF010000530.1:0-3110 GCA_044370075.1 Chthoniobacteraceae bacterium
TCTTTTACCTCCCCTTTAGCCTGTCCTCCGGCAGGTGTCTGTCCGCCGGCCGGACCGCTCACCATCCCCCCCCACAAGAAGACTCCGAGCGCTGGCAGACACGCCGCCCATGCATTCCGTTTTTTCATTTCGCCTCCTTCTTTCGCCCGCCGCGTTTGGTGGTGGGTGGCGGCGCCTTGGGATCAAACGCCGCATTGACCGAGGGCATCTGGGCCCGCACGGCCCCCAAATACGCCGTCAGCATCCGATCCAATTCCCGGACGCGTTCAGGCTTGGCCGCGGCAAGATCCCTCCTCTCGCCGATATCGTGGGCGAGGTCGTACAAATGCGACGCCCCGGTCTCATAAAACCGGACCAACTTTTCGTTTCCCAAAATGAGGGCCGAGGCGGGACCCGCGGGATCTTTGTCGTAGTGAGGGAAATGCACCACGAACTCGGGCCTTGCGCGCCGCACCGGTTCCTGGGAGCGACCCGAGAGAATCGGCATCAAATCGCCCCCCTCCAGCCCGGGCGGAAGCCCTTCGCGAATTCCCGCAAACGATGCGAGGGTGGGAAAAACGTCCACCGTGCTCGCGAGCGCCGGCGAACAAAGCCCCTTTTGCACTCCAGGACCGCGAATCATCAACGGGACGCGGATGCCGCCCTCCATCACGGTTCCCTTCCCCGCGTTTAGCGGGGCATTAGCCTGATGCCCTTTGCTTCCATGATCGGCGGTAAAGACCACCACGGTGCGCCCGGCAATTCCGAGTTGGTCGATCTTTTGAAGCAGCATGCCGATTGTCGCATCCATGTCCTCGGTCATCGCGGTGGTTTCTACCTTCTTTTCCTCGCCCGGTTTGGCGCGGCGGCGCACTTCGGAGTACGTCTCAGGACGCGCAGCCACGTCGCCGTTGCCCGCGTAGTGCGACACCTGCAGGTAGAAGGGCCGCCCCTGGGAAACCTGCTTCTCCATAAAATCCACCCCCTTCCGGGTGATTTCAAACGCCTGCTTGGGATTGGGTTCCGCCCCCCCGTCCGGGCCAAAATTGGTGTTGGCTCCGTCGTTTTCATCAAACCCGTGCCGCGCCGGATTCGCCTTGCCCAAGTGCCACTTGCCGAAATGTGCGGTAGCGTACCCCCTTTTTTTAAGCAACTCTGCGAGAGTCACCTCGGTCTCCGGGAGCTCCGCAAGGCCGTTGGGTGCAATCACCCGGCGCCCCGCCTCGCTTAGCTCCTCCTTGCGCGATTCGCCAACAAAAGTCATGTGCAGCGCTGTCGGACTGCGGCCGGTCACCAGCGCCGCCCGCGTGGGCGTGCACCGGGGCGAGGCTGCGTAAAATCGGGAAAACCGGGCCCCTTCGGCGGCTAACCGTTCCAACGCAGGCGTGCGCGCCAGACTGTTTTTGGAATCGGTCATCGCGGCGTCCATCGCAACCGAGGAAGACGCCCATCCCTGAGCCTCCCCGAAGATTACCAAAAAATTCGGCGTCTCGGGCTGCGCCGGTGCAACAGCGGCTCGAACACCCGGCCCCCTGAACGCCGCCAACCCCAGCACAACTTGAATCGTTACGGTCAAAAAATGTTTCATGGTCTCGGAGCTGATTGTCCCTCGGCCGCCTTGTCTTTTCCACCGCGGCCGCCACGGCCTCCGCCCCCGCCTCCGCCGCCCGCTCGGGGGGGATTTGCGGACTCACCCGCCGGCAGATCCCGCCACTCCTCGGGGCTGAGTTTTCCATCCCGGTTGCGGTCCATTTTTTCGAACATACGGCGCATTTCCCGCAGAAAACCTGCCTCGGTGAGAAACCCCGTTTTCTCCACATCCATCTTCTCAAAATGCTCCTTTACGAACCCGCCCAAAGGCGACCGGACGGGGGGGGCGCTGATTTCCCCGCGCGAAATCCGCCCGTCCTTGTCGGTGTCGTATCCCTGAAACGCCCGCCGCACCTCTGTCAGCAACTCCGCATCGGTCAAAGTCCCGTCCCCGTCCCCATCCAGTTCGCCCCCGTGTACCTGCAACCACGGTTTGCGCGGACCTCCCTCGGGATCCGGATTTCGGCGCGGGCTGTTGTTTCCACCGCCGCCGGGAGGCGCACCGCCCGGTGGCCGGTCGCCCGGCCGCCCACCGCCCGGTTCGGGACGCTGGGGCTCCCGGCCGCCCTCGGGTTTGGACCGCGGATCGTACGTTTGACGGACCACACCCTCCCGTCCATTTTGGAACTCGAATGCCACGGTTCCATCGGCAGCAACCGTGGTCTGCACCGCCCGCGTCTCGCCGTTGAGGTCGTACACAACGCGCGTAGTGTTTGGGGCCGGCGTCTCGAAGCCCGTGATTTTCGCACCGCGTAAAGCCTGCAGCGCGGGCCGCACCGGTTTCGCACGAGGTTGCGGATCCACCTGCCCCTCCTTTTCGATCACCTCGCCATGAAATCCCCCGTTCACGAACGGGTATTTAATCGATGCGTGATAATGATAACCGAGAGGCGCGTGCGTGTGCCCGTGAAAGGAATCCAGCCCTGCGGGCGCGCTTCCATCGGGTTCGGTAAGTCCAAACAGCGCGTACCCGTCCAGCGCGTAGGCGATCGGAAGTTTGGGGCCGACGACCTGCTGCAAATGCAGCGGAGCTACGTGATAGTGGTAGTCATCAGCGCGCCCGCAATGCCCGCCCCACTGATCCAGCTCGCCGATATCGGCGGAAACCTCGCCCCGGTTGTTTTGCGGATTGAAGATGGGGATCCCGTTGACAGCCACAGCCACGGCACCGCGTAAAAACTGGTTCTCGATGGAACGCGGTTGCCGGGCCGGACGCGGATGCAGCGGAATCCGCCACGCGTTGAGGCCGGTGTAGGCCTGCGGCAGGGGCACCTGCTGCTGCCACGCCGTGATGCCCGTCATCATGGCGTGGGCGGGCAGTCCCTGGCTCTCAACCCAAAGATTCTCCGCGTCAAAGCGTACCGTCACCCGGGGCGCGAAGATCTCAAAAGGCGCGGCCTGGGGCGGGCGCCCGCCACCACCCTGCAGGCTACCCCCTGCCTGCGCGGCGGCCAGCACGCGCAATCCACCCGGAGTGGACGGAGAAGATGCCGCCGTCCCCGGCTGAACGACCTGCAGGGAAACGGCTAGCACGGGTAGGA
>JBILWF010000531.1:0-3101 GCA_044370075.1 Chthoniobacteraceae bacterium
AGCCCCCGGTTCCTGTGCCCCAATATCGCCTGCCGGGGTGATCTGCCGCTCTTTGCCGTCGGCGGAAATCCCCTCCTGAGCGAAACTGTTTGGGTGGACTGGATGCGTCTCCCGACACGGGAAGATCCGCACGGCAAAAAACCGCGCATCGAGACCCGTAAACGGGCAGAAAATATTCCCCTTCCGAATGAACTCAGGGAACCGGCGCTCCCCCCGCAGGCACCGGATTTTTCTCCGCCCAATCCGCATCCGGCACCGGTTGCCAGTGTTTAAGCCGGGAATCATACCGCACCAAAACCCGCCACCGGGTCTGACGCAGGTCACCGCCGAGCCTTTTGGTGCGCGCAGCCAAATGCACCACCGCCTCGGACCCGGAAAGTGTCACATCCTTGGCCTCGAAGGGCTCAAACTGCACCAGAGTGAACTTTCCCAACGCCTCCCGAACCACGCCACGCGCCCTCCAGTAGGCCGACTCCGGCGTGAAATCAACCTGATGCTGCTCCTTCCAACCTTGGCGGATCACGGGTCCCCCAAGCCAGACGAGCACACAAAAAACCAGAACAGCCCCCGCCACACGCCAGCTCCATTGAAAGCGCCTGCGCATTTTCTCCTGCTTTGGCACGATCAACTGCGTTACCGGCTGCCACTGCTCCAATCCTTCGCACCAAAACAACGCCTCGGGCGACACAATGCTGTTGTTCACCATGTGGTGGATTTGGTTGACCGTATACGGCCCCCGCTGCGTGCCGTGTACAAACAAAAAGTACCGTTCCCTTGCCATGCGTTCGTCTCCCCCCCACACTCAACACGGACGGATGCCGCAGTCCAACCCAAGTTTCACCCCCGCGGCCGCCGCCCGCAAAGGCCGTTTTCAAAAAATCATTTTTTTTGACTTGTGCCCATGCCCGTCAAAGTTTAGGGCGGGATCTTAGATTTTCTTCGTTTTCTCTGAAAGTGCGGAAATTTCAGCTTCCTCGGAATCGCAGCGGGGGAGTGGTAGAGCCGCGGATCCTCCGCGCACTGCGTCCAAACAAACCCCGTTCAAACCGTCAGCTCCCCGGCTTTGGGCAAAATCTGATAATTCCTATTCAAATCCAGCAGTATCGCGTGAATCAAAGGATCCGCGCGCGCGAAGTGCGCGTCATCCTCGCCTCCACTGGGCAGCAGCTCGGTGTCATGAAAACCCAAGACGCCTTGCGCGCTGCGCAACAGGCGGGATTGGACCTCGTGGAGGTCGCCCCGACAGCCGTTCCCCCCGTGTGTCGCATCGTGGACTTCGGAAAGTTCAAGTACGAACTCTCCAAGCACGAAAAAGACAAAAAACACGCCACCAGCAAGCTGAAGGAAATCAAGTTCCGGGTGAACATTTCGCCCCACGACTACGAAACCAAACTGCGTCACGCCGAGGAATTTCTCGACAAAAGCAACAAGGTTCGCACCCAGCTCCAGTTCCGCGGCCGCGAAAACGCGCACAAGGAACTCGGCATGGAGCTGATGAAGAAAATCAGCGAGGACCTCGGCTCAATGGCCAACGTCGAACAACCCCCTAAGCTGCTCGGACGCGCCATCACCATGACCCTCGCCCCGCTCCCCGCCGGAAAGCGCAAAAGAAAATTTGCCAAGATGGATGTGCTCCCGCCGGACATCGACGACGCGGAGACGGAGCCCGAGGAGGAGAACGCGGAGGAGACCGTATAGTCCCTCTGAAAAACACCCCCCGAAAGCCCGAGTACCCCTCGGGCTTTTTTTTGCACTGCTGCCGTTGACCCGCCTCTTCCTCGCTCCCGCGCTTGAAGTCGCTGCAATCGCGATTGACCGCCACGGCATTATCCCGTGCACTACTCGTCCTCTGTTTATGAAAGCCTACTCGCTCCCCCTCCTGCTTACCGCCGTCCTCTCCCTCTCCAGCGCGCGCGCTGCGGATCCCCAGTACGAGTTTGTCCCGAAATTCATCACCCCCCCCTCCGGACTCGAGACGATTGGAAACGGCCACGGAGAAATTCAAGTCGATTCCGCCGGAAGAATATACGTCAGCGTCGAGGGCCAGCCCGAAGGCGGAATTCAGGTCTACTCGCCAGAAGGCAAGTTCCTCTCGCACCTCCCGCTCCCGGGCGGAATCCACGGGTTCTCCATTCGCAGGGTGCAGGACGGCGAGTTCATCTTCGCGGCCGTGCTCGGCCAGCAGAAGGTGATCAAGGCCACCCTCGAGGGCAAGGTCTCCATGGAAATTCCCACCTCCGCATTCCCCGCTGAGATCGCGGACGCCATTACCGTCACGCTCCGCTCGGGGAAAACCCTTCAGGGCACCAACCCAAAAACCGAGGGGTCCAAGATTTCCTTCAAGCTGAGCGACGGAACCCCGACAACCATCGACCGGTCCGAACTCGAGGTCAAAACGACCGTCACCCTCAAGGACGGCTCGCGTGTGGCGGGAACCAATCTGGTAAAGGACTCCTCCTCCGCGACCCTGAACGTGGGCGGAAAACCCCGCACCATCCCCAACGACCAAATTGCCGCCAAAGGACAGGGGCTCGCCATCGAGGAGAAAGCCTCGGAATCGCGCACTTCCCTCAAACTCACCAACGCCGATGCCGCCCCCAACGGCGACATCTATGTGGTGGACGGCTACGGGAGCGACTGGATCTTTGTTTTCGACAGTAAGGGGAATTTCAAAAAGAAATTCGGCGGCAAAGGGGAGCCTTTCAAGCTCGCCAACTGCCACAAAGTACACGTCGACACACGCTACACCCCGGCCCGCATTTTCCTGTGCGACCGCGGCAACAACCGGATTATGCACGCCTCCCTCGAAGGAGAACTCCTCGGCGTCATCCCCACCGACGCCCCCCTGCGCAGACCGAGCTCTGCCTCCTTCCATGGAGATTTCGTAACCATCGCTGAAATCGCGGGCCGCATCTCCGTGTGGAACAAGGAGGGTCACATGGTCGCCTCGCTCGGTGCCAACGAAAACCCCAAACAGGTGAACACCCCGGGAGTAGCCCCCTCCGACTGGCAGGATAAGATCGTAACCTCCCCGCATGGCGTCACCTTTGACTCCAAGGGAAATATCCTCGAAACCGAATGGAACAAGTTTGGCCGGGTGC
>JBILWF010000532.1:0-3091 GCA_044370075.1 Chthoniobacteraceae bacterium
CGGAGTGTCCGTGTTACGAGAACAAGCCGGGCGAGGCGGGGCCTGCGGCGAAGCGTGGGACGCGTTTGGACGGGGCGTTCCGGGCGCGGTTGGCGGGCGGGGCGATGCCCGCCGAGGTGGCCGGGGAGGATGCGGCTGCGGTGGAATGGGCGGTGACGGTCGTGGAGGAACTGGCGGGCGGCTCGCGGGTGTGGAGTGCGGAGGAGGACTGCAAGGTACGCACCCCGGGGCTGGAGCATGTGGGGACGGCAGATGTGGTCATTCCGGAGCGGCTGTTGGTGCTGGATCTCAAAAGCGGGCAGGTGCGCAACTACCGCGAACAGGTGGCGGCGTATGCGTTCGGGCTGATGGAGGAACACTTTGCGATGCGGTGGACGTGTGTGCTGCTCTTTTGCGATGCGCGGCAGATGGTGGTGCACGAGTTTACCTACGAGGAGGCGCAGGCGCTGGTGGAAGGTATCTTGGGTGCGGTGGGTTCTTCGTTGCGCAGTGTGAGACGCTGGGTGTTGTGTCGGGCCGGGGGGCGCTTCCCGGATTGGGTTCGTTTGTAATGGCGGCGGTGGCTCGCGAGAGGCCGGGGGCGGCTGGGTTGGGTTTGTGCGGGATGCTGGCCGTGGTCGTGGCCTGCGACCAGATGCTGTGGCGGCCGCTTTTGGTTTGGGCGGACAAATTCCGCGTGGAGTCGACCGTGTCGCGGCCGCCGCCGCGGTCCTGGTTTCACCGTTGGCTTGCGCATGCTGCGCTGGTGTCGTGGGTGGACACCCGGCTGGTTTCCCCGCTCATTTTGCGGGTGCGCATGTGGAGAGGATGGAGCCGCTTCCGGAAGGGAAGGTCTCGGGGCGGATGCTCGCGGGGGGGGCGGGTGCTTTGGGCGGGGGTTGGCAAGGTGCTGGCGCTCGGGGCCGGCGGTTTTCTTCTGCGCGGCGCGCTGGAGGCCTGTGTGCGCGTGTGGGAGCGCCTGGATGCGACCGCATGGTGGGGGCTGCTATGCGCGGGCATGTACACGCTGGGCCGGGTCGGGGTGGCCACCGTTGTGGCGTCGCTGGTATGGATTCCTGCTGGTGTGTGGATTGCGCGATCACCCCGGCTGGGGCGCGTGGCGGAGCCCGGTGCACAGATGGCGGCGGCTTTTCCGATCAACCTGCTTTTTCCCTGGATGATCGCGGCGCTGGCTTCCTTCCCGGGTGCTTTGGAATGGGGTAGTGTGATCCTCATGACGCTGGCTTCCCAGTGGTATGTGTTCTTTAATGTACTGGCGGGTCTGTCGGCACTTCCCGGCGAGTTGGAGGAGGCCGCCCGGGTGTACCGTCTCCGTGGCTGGAACCTGTGGCGGTTTCTGTATTTGCCCGCGGTTTTTCCACACTGGGTTACCGGGGCCTGCACGGCGGCGGGCGGGGCGTGGAATGCGAGCATTCTCGCGGAGTATGTAACGCGGGGGCAGACCACGCTGCGGGCGACGGGTTTGGGGGCGGACATGGCTGATGCCGCGCAGCGGGGGGACATGCCCGTGCTTTGGGCGAGCATGGTGCTCATGGCGCTGCTTGTGGCCGCCGCCAACCGGTTCGTGTGGGTGCCCCTTTACGCGCTTGCGGAGAGGCGCTTTCATCTTGACTGACATCCCGGCTGAGCATGCGCCCGCCCGTTTCAAAACAGTCGGCCTCCTCCCAGGCAGGAGCCGTTCCGGGGCACCCGGTGGCGGAGCTAGTGCACGTGCGCAAGGTGTTTCATTCTGGGGAATCCGGGGTGGTAAAGGTCCTCGAGAACATTTCGCTGGCGGTTTGGGAGGGGGAGTTTGTGGCGGTTTTGGGGCAGTCGGGTTCGGGTAAGTCGACGTTGGTTCGGTGTTTGACCGGGCTGATTCCTCCCTCCGCGGGGCGTGTGCGCGCGGAGGGCAAAAATCTGAGCGGCATCCATCCCGACCTTGCCCTGGTGTTTCAAACCTTTGCCCTGTATCCGTGGCTGACCGTGGAGCAGAACGTGGCCGTGGGGGTGCTCTCAAGGAGACTCCCGGCGGATCAGCGCCGGGAGGCAATTGAACATGCCATGGAGCAGACGGGCCTCACCCACCACCATGCGGCGTACCCACGTGAAATTTCCGGGGGGATGCGCCAGCGCGTGGGCATTGCGCGGGCCCTCGTATCCGACCCCCGCGTGCTGTGTCTGGACGAGGCGTTTAGCTCCCTCGATGTGTTGACCGCGGAGAATTTGCGGCAGGAAATCCTCGCACTCTGGCACCGGAAGGAGTCGCGATTGCGGAGCATCTTGATGGTGACCCATAACATTCAGGAGGCCGTGGAGATGGCGACGCGCGTCTGCGTGCTTTTCCCCAATCCGGGGCGCATCGGGCTGGAGGTTGCCGTGCCGCTGGCGTATCCGCGCAATCCCCGAAGTAAAGAATTTCAGCGTATTGTGGCCACTATTCACGATGCGATCACCACCTGCAGCCTTCCGGACGAGCCGGCGGTCTTCCCGGCGGATGCGTCCGAGGGGACTTTGCCCGGGGGTGGTCCTGTTACACGTGGGCCGGCCGAGTCGTTGCCGGGCGTTCCGGTGGGACAAATCCTTGGGCTGTTGAGTATTCTGCGTGATGAACCATCCCTCTCGAACGTGTACCAGATTGCGGACGAGGTCGGCCGGGAGTTTGGCGAGACGCTGTCCCTGGTGAAGGCCGCGGAGATTCTGGACCTGGTGGATACGCCCAAGCAGGATGTGGTGTTGACGGCGGTGGGCAAAAAGTTTCTGGAGGCAGACGCTCGGGGGCGCCGGGAATTGTTTCGGGTGCAGATTCAAAAGCTGCGTTTGTTTTCTTTGGCGGAAAAGGTGTTGCGGGAGCGGGGGCGGGTGAAGGCGTCGGTGCTGATAGGGGCGATAGCGGACCTTTTGCCGCATGAACGGGCTGAAAAAATTTTTCAAACCCTGGGGGCATGGGGGCGGTACGGGGGGCTGTTGGAATTTGACTCGGACACGCGGGAGGTCCGCTTGGTTTACGGGGCGCGTTCCCCGCCGCTGGGGCCGGTGTGAGTGCGAGTTGCGGGTGCGGATAGTTGGCGCGTGGGCCCGGGGCGGTTGGCGGGGCGGGGTGTTCCGGGGA
>JBILWF010000533.1:0-3090 GCA_044370075.1 Chthoniobacteraceae bacterium
AAAAGGAGAAGGGAGGTGGACGGTCGATGGAAGGAGCAAGTCTGGTAATGGCCTTGGCACTGGGGGGGGGGTACGCGTTACTTTTTTGGACGGTTGCGTCCCGCGTGCCTGCGGTTGCCCTTTTCACCGTCTTCGCGCTGGCTCCCTTTCAGAACGACGTTTCGGGTCTCGGTTGGTTGCACTTTTCGCTTTCCGAGGTGCATCTGCTACTCGCTTGTCCGCTGTTGATTTTGCGTGGATGGCGCGGGGAGTTGCGCTGGATGAGTCTTCCGCTTTGGGGCGGTTTGTTTGTTTTTTTTGCGCTGACAGTTCCGCACTGGCGCGATTCCTCCGCGGTGTCCCTGATTCAGATGGGATTGTACTGGATTGCGGCGGTGGCTGCTTTTGCGCTGCTGCCGCGGGCTCCCAAGGACTGGCAGGCATGCTGGTACGGGTTGATCGCGGTGGGGAGTTTTCTTGCGGCGATGGCGGTGGCAACCCGCTCGAGTTATTTTCTAGGCTTGAATAAAAACGGCGTGGGAGCCTCCCTATCCTGTGCTTTGATTGTGTGCGTGGAGTGCTGGAGCAACGGGGGGCACAAGGGGCGCTGGAAATGGATTCCGGTCATGCTCCTTTTATCGGCTGGACTCGTTCTGGTGCTTTCACGGGGGGCGTGGCTGGCGGCGATTGTGGGAATTGGTTTTATGCTGGCGTGGCGCGGACAGTACCGCCGCCTGATGCAGTTGGGCATGTTGGTGTTGCCGGTGGCAGTCGTCGCATGGAGCCTGCTGCCGGAGGAGTCCCGCCAGTATGCAAGCAGTTTTGATGCGTCGCGTTACAGTATCCGGGCCCGGACGTTGAACACCGAGTGGGTCATGGAGCAGTGGCGCAGCAGCCCTTGGATGGGTGTGGGGGTGGGGTTGCGCAAGGAATACGACGCCACCAACTCCTTTTGGCTGACTCTGGCCGAAGCCGGTCCCCTGGGCGTGGTGGCTTTTCTTGGGGCGCACGGTTCGGTTTTGTGGGGAATCTGGAGACGGCGCAGCGGTTTGCGTCACCATACGGGCCCCGTCGCATCGGCCCACGCTCTCGCTGGGGCCCTGATTCTCGCGAAGTTCATGCACGGGTTGGTGGACCATTACTGGAGCCGGGGCGCAATCATGGTTGCGTGGTCCTCGGTGGGGATGGCACTCGCCGCCGGGCGTTTGCTTGAGAGGCCGCCGCCGGCCTGTGCAAGCGGCCCGCGAAATCCCGCGGGAAGGCGGCGCGCGCGTCCCATGCGGCGGATTGGAGCCGGCGTGTAGGAACTGGAGCGCCAACAGCGAGGTGATATGGGAAAAAATGTAACGCAGACAGATCCGGGAGGATGCGTGGGGGCCACAACGCGTGTCGCATTGACCTATTCCGCCTGCCATATGCGGGGGGGTGTGGAACGCGTGTTGGTCCGGTGCGCCAATTTTTTGAATGCCGGAGGGCATCGGGTCTCGGTGATTGCCCGCCGTTTTTGCGATCCGGGCTGTCTACTGCCGGAGGTCGAGCGGATTGCACTTCCAGGTCCTTCCCTGCCCCTGGGACTGGATTTGCCGTGGGACCGTGCCGCCTCGCGCCGGCGGATTCGCGCCTGGGGCGCCCACCGGGTCGGGGGGTTCGGGGTCCAGTCTCCGGAGGGAAGCGTGGTGTGGGTGCAGAGCGTCCATGCGGCCTGGTGGGAGTTGAGCCGCGGCCGTCGACGCGGTCCGATGCGGTGGCGGCAAGCATGGAACCCTTTCCACCGGGTGGTGCTTTCCATGGAAAGGGCTCTTTACGGCGGACGACGGTACCGGCGGTTGATCGCGCTAACCGAGGGTGTGCGCGAGGATTTGCGGCGCTTTTACGGAGTGCCTAAGAGCGACGTCAGTGTTTTGCCCAACGGGTTTGACAGGGGCGAGTTTCACTCTGGCTTGCGTGAGGAGAGCCGACAGGTTTTGCGTTCCCGGTTGCGAATCCCCAGGGATGCCCGCGTCATTTTGTTTTTGGCCAACGAATGGGAGCGCAAGGGTCTGATTCCGCTCTTTGAGGCGTTTCGTCAGCTGCAGGATCCCGGAGTGCACCTCGTTGTGGTGGGGCGTTTGCCCGACGCGTTCTTGAGGGAACAAGCAGCCCGGATCGGAATCCGCTGTAACCTGCACTTTCGTCCGGCCACCGCGGCGGTGGCTCCCTGGTTTGCCATGGCGGATGTGTTTGCGCTGCCGACCGCGTACGAGGCGTGGGGGATGGTTATTATTGAGGCGCTTGCATGCGGCACGCCGGTGCTCACCAGCCGGTTGGCCGGGGCAGCAGTGGCGGTGCGCGAGGGGGTTGCCGGGGTGCTGCTTGAGAATCCGGCTGACTCGCGGGAGATTGCCTTGGGACTTCAAAAGCTGCTCGGCTCCGCAGGGGGGGATCCCGGGCTCATCGCAGCCTCGGTGGACGCCTATCAGTGGTCGGAGTTGCTGCCGTGTTACCAGAGAATTTTGCTGGGTTAGGTTTGCTGCGGAAATCGAGGGGGGGTGGATTATGAAGGTATGCATTTGGACGGATTCGGATCGGTTCGCGGGCACCGAACGCCATTGTGTTCAACTGGCGGAGGGCCTTCGCGAGGCGGGTGTGGGAGTCATGCTGGCCTGCCGGCCGCGCTCGCCCTTGAGTGAGAGGGCGGGGGAGCTCGGATTGGAGATGGAGCCTCTGGATGCCGCGCGGTTTCCGCTGACATGTTTGGGGCGTATTCAGGGTTTACTCCGGTCCGGGAGTGTTTCGGTTCTGTATACCCACAACGGGGTAACCACCGCGCTGGGTGCTCTGGCGCGGCGTGGGGTGGGGCGCGGGGCTTTGGTTGCGACGCAGCATTTCATAGAACCCGCCCGCACGCGCCGCCGCGGATTTTCCGCGTGGGCGGTCGGGCGCATCCAGCGCTGGAATGAACGGGGGGTGAACCGGTGGGTGGCCATTTCCGGGGCCGTGCGCGAGGCGATGTTGCAGCGCCGAGATGCGCCGGATGCCCGGATAGCGTTAGTTCCAAACGGGATGCCGGGGCCTTCGCACGGGGAGAAGACCCGCGCAGAAGCGCGCAGGGCGCTGGGGTTGGGGGACAGG
>JBILWF010000358.1:0-4075 GCA_044370075.1 Chthoniobacteraceae bacterium
GGTTTGCGTCACCGCAAGGAGACTGGCTTTGGTCGGTTCGGATAAACGAGTGTTGCCCATACGTCAGCCTTGTAACGCCAAAGAGGCATTTTGACCATCCCCTTTCCGGCAACAATCCGGCGGCACCCCGGGCTGACCGCGCTTCAAAAAACCCACCGGTTCCCTTGCCCATCGGCGTCTGAAGCGGCATGCTGGCCGGCTTATGACTCTCACCGAAAAAGTCCTCGCCCGCGCCTCCGGAAAGGCCCACGTCCGCCCCGGCGAAAATGTCTGGGTGTCCGTCGATGTCCTCATGACCCACGACGTGTGCGGCCCCGGCACCATCGGCGTATTTAAACGGGAATTCGGCGCAAACGCCAAGGTCTGGGACCGCAACAAGGTGGTGATCATTCCCGATCACTACATTTTTACAGCCGACAGCATGTCGAACCGGAACGTGGATATTCTGCGGAGTTTTGTGCGGGAACAGGAGCTGCCTTATTTTTACGACGTCATTGATGATCCGGAGGGCCAGTGGAAGTTTGACCCCTCCAAAGGCCAGCTCCAAAAGCAATACGGCAGCCGATACACGGGCGTGTGCCATACCACACTGCCTTGGAAAGGACATACCCGTCCGGGTGAAATCCTATTCGGAACGGATTCGCATACGTGCATGGCCGGAGCCTTCAACCAGTTTGCCACAGGCATTGGCAACACCGACGCGGGCTTCATATTGGGAACGGGCAAGCTGCTGGTCAAAGTGCCTGAAACCATGCGGTTCTACCTCGAGGGCGCCCTTCCCGCCGGCGTCATGGCCAAGGACGTCATCCTCCACGTGATCGGAGAGATCGGATTCGACGGAGCCACCTACCGCGCCATGCAATGGGAGGGTCCCGGCGTGCATTCCCTCTCCATGGATGACCGCATGACCATCGCCAACATGGCCATCGAAGCCGGCGGCAAAAACGGCATTTTCCCCTGCGATCAAAAAACCATCGATTACGTGCAGGAACGCGTGCTTGAAAACGGGACGAAATCTTCCTTCGACCCCGTGGAGATTGATGCTGACCAGCGCTTTATTTACGACAAGACGTTCGACCTCTCCAAACTCGAGCCCACCGTGGCCTGCCATCCCGACCCGGGCAACCGCAAGACCGCCAAGGAGCTTGAAAAGGTCTCGCTCGACCGCGCCTACATCGGCTCCTGCACCGGCGGAAAGACCAGCGACTTCCTCGCGTTTGCCGAGGTCGTGCGAGGCAAGACGGTGAAGATCGACACGTTTGGAGTGCCCGCCACCACCAAGGTTGTGGAGGAACTCAAAACCACGCTCTGGGAAGGGCAGTCGGTTTGGCAAATCCTCGAGAGCGCCGGAGTGCGCCTAACCGAGAACGCCTCCTGCGCCGCATGCCTGGGCGGCCCGGTCGACACCTTCGGCCGGCTCAACCAGCCCATGAAATGCATCTCCGCCACAAACCGGAATTTCCCCGGCCGCATGGGCAACAAGGAGTCCCAGGTTTTTCTCGCGAGCCCGTACACCGTCGCAGCCAGCGCCCTGACCGGAAAAATCACCGATCCCCGCGTGTTTATTTCCTAAACAAAAACGCCCCCGAGAAGCCGACCGCGTATTGACGCCGCGTTCGACTAAAAATCCGGCCCCCGTTCATCTCTCACTCTTTCATTCCCATGGCTCACACCGTCACCTCTCCGGTTTTTGTCGTTCAAGACAACATCGACACGGATCAAATTATCCCCGCCCAATACCTGACCCTGGTTCCCACCATTCCCGAGGAATACGAGAAACTGGGATCCTACGCGTTAATAGGGCTTCCTGACGACCAATACCCCACCCGTTTTGTCGCCGAGGGAAAAATCAAAACGGAATATCAAATCGTCATCGCAGGCCGGAATTTCGGATGCGGTTCCTCGCGCGAACATGCGCCGATCGCGATGGGAGCGGCGGGCGTCAAGGCGGTCATCGCGGACAGCTTTGCGCGCATTTTCTTCCGCAACTGCGTCGCGACGGGGGAGCTTTATCCCTACGACGCCGAAACTCCTTTGGCGGGCGTGCTCAAAACGGGGGACATCGCCACCCTCGACTTCGATGCCGACACACTTTCCGTGAACGGGACGACCTACTCGCTCAAACCTCTTGGGGAGGTGCGACCCGTGATTGATGCGGGGGGAATTTTCAACTACGCGCGCAAACACGGGATGATCGCAGCCAACCCGTAAAACCCACCCGCCTCGAACATGGAACTCACCGGAAAAGTCGCCCTCATCACCGGGGGTACACGCGGGATCGGGGCGGCCGCCGCCGTCGCTCTGGCTCAAAACGGCGCCGACGTGTCCGTGGTGGGACGCAACGCAGACGCCGATGCCGAACACTGCGTGGCCGCCGTGCGCGCCCTCGGCCGCAGGGCGGAACTCCTGCTTGCGGACTGCTCCGTGCCCGAACAGGCCACACAGTGCGTAGAAGAAACCGCGCGCAGGCTGGGTTCCGTGGACATTCTCATCCACGCGGCGGGGGGCCCGGTCAACGGAGGCCTGCTTGAGCTCACCCCCGAGGCGTGGCACGCGGCATTCGACACGCACGTGCACCCGGTCTTCTACCTGAGCCGCGCGGCAATCCCGTGGATGCGCAAGCGCGGCGGGGGGGCGATGCTTTTGATTTCCTCGACGGCGGGCAAACTCGCCACGCCCTCGCATGTGGCCTACCAAACGGTCAAGGGCGCCCTGCCCCACCTCACGCGGGCGCTGGCCCGCGAATTCGCCCCGGACAACATCCGCGTAAACTGCATTGCACCCGGCGTCATCCGCACCCGCTTCCACGAGCACATGACCCCGGAGCAGAAAAAGCTCAACCTCGAACACCGCATCCCGCTCAAGCGCGAAGGCACCCCCGAACAGGTGGCGGACCTCATGCTGGCCGTCATCCGCAACGAATACATCACGGGCGACACCCTCACCATCGACGGCGGCCTCACCATGCGGATCGCTTGAAATCCCGCTTTTCGGCCCCTGAACCGAACGCCTCGCCCCTCTTTTTTCCAAATCTTTCCACAACGGTGCATCTTCCGACGCCTTCGTAACGCAAAAGAACCGGCCACTCCCACCTCCCGGCACCATGCTTGGTAATCTTTTCGGACCCGAGATCTCAGATTACATCGAGACGCGAAACTTCGCGTCAATCCGGGCCCTGTTCGAAGGCATGCCCGCCGCGGACGTGGGGGAGATTATCTCGGATCTCGCACCCGAGAATCAGGCGATCGTTTTCCGGATTCTTCCCCACGACCGGGCCACCGAGGTGCTCGAGTATCTGGGATCCGAGGAGCAGGAACGTATCATCCGCAACCTCGGCAACGAGGAGGCCGCGAGGATTCTCAATGACATGTCGGACGACGACCGCACGGCGCTTCTGGAAGAGCTGCCGGCCGCCATCGTCACGCAACTTCTCACCCTGCTCCCGCCCGAGGAGCAGCAGGTTGCGCGCACACTTCTAGGCTATCCCGAGGGCAGCGTCGGCCGCCTCATGACCACCGAATTCCTCTCCGTGCGCCCGGATTGGTCGGTGGGCCAGTGCCTCGACCACATCCGCACCCACGGCAGCGATTCGGAAACCCTCAACGTGATTTATGTCACCGAGCCCACCGGCCGGCTCATCGACGACGTGCACATCCGCGAGATCCTGCTCCGCCCCGTGGAGACCAAGGTCGCCGATTTGCACGACAACCGTTTTTTGGCTCTGCGGGCGACCGACACCCAGGAGGTGGCACTGTCCCTCTTCAAAAAATACGACCGCAATACGCTGCCGGTGGTCGATTCCGGCGACGTGCTTCTGGGAATCGTCACGGTGGATGACATGCTCCATGTGCAGGAGGAAGTCGCAACCGAAGAGATCCAAAAAATCGGAGGGATGGAGGCTCTGGATACTCCCTACATGGAAACATCCGTGGGCCTTATGATCCGCAAAAGGGCGACCTGGTTGGTGGTCTTGTTCCTGGGTGAAATGCTGACCGCCAGCGCGATGGGCTATTTTGAGGCCGCATTGGAAAAAACCGTATACCTCTCCATTTTCATCCCACTCATTATGTCGAGC
>JBILWF010000177.1:0-5798 GCA_044370075.1 Chthoniobacteraceae bacterium
CGGAGGCAACTCGGGCTCCCAGAGCTCCACGCTGATCATCCGCGCTCTCGCCCTGGGAGAAGTCACGCTCCGGGACTGGTGGCGTATCATGACGCGAGAAATCACCGCCGGCCTGGCCCTGGGATCGCTTTTGGGCATTCTGGGATTCGCCCGCATCGCCGCGTGGGCAAATGTTTTTGGGAGTTACGGACCGCACTACCTTCTGATTGGAGCGGCTGTGTCCTTCGCCATCGTGGGAGTGGTCATGTGGGGCACTCTCGCAGGCTCCATGCTCCCCCTGATTTTGCGCCGTTTCGGTTTGGATCCGGCCACCTCTTGCGCGCCATTTGTCGCCACACTTGTAGACGTGACCGGCTTGATTATTTACTTCAGCGCCGCTGTTTTTCTGTTAAAAGGAAAACTGTTGTAGTTCGGGAAACATTTTATGGCTCGCAAGTTTTCTTTCGATTCGCCGAGGCTTCGCGCCTCCTTGGAATTACTCACCGTAACCTTTTCCTCGGACAAATCTCTGCGCAAATGGTTCAAGACTCTGGAGACCCTCGCATACAACCTCCGCATGAATGCGATTCTTCAAATCACGACCGAAATGCGGCACGGCGGCGAGGATCCAAACTTGATCAATGCACTTGCGGCCCTAAGTGACCCCGAACTGTACGACGCGCTGAAGGAGACTCTCGAAGAGCTCAAATAGCCCTCCCCTCCGCCACCATGAGCCGGTTGCGGTACTTCCGCGTCTACGGGACGCTGCTCCGCAATTCGCTTATTCGCGAAATGAGCTTCAAAGCAAATTTCGCGCTCTGGACTGTTGTGGAGGTCCTCTGGTTCCTCGGCCAGATTTTGTTCATCGAGGTTCTTTTTTCCCACGTCGACGCCATAGGCGACTGGAGCAAATGGGAAATGGTTGTTCTTGTCGGGATCCACCAGGTCATCGCTCAGATCTTTCAGGCGATATTTTACGTTAATCTCACCCACCTGCCCGAACTGGTACGCACCGGGAAACTGGACTCCTATCTCACCCTCCCCATCGACGGCCAGTTTGCCGTCTCCACGCGCCAGTTCGGTTTCGACAACCTCTTCAACGCGCTCATCGGCCTCGGCATCGTGGCGTATGCCCTGCAAAAACTGGCGCTGGTTCCCTCCCCGGTGCAAATCGCGCTCCTCTGCGGCGGCATCGTGCTCGGCGTCGCCATCCATTACAGCGTACTCTTCAGCCTCTCGACCCTTTCCTTCTGGATCATTCGCGCACAGGGGCTGGTGTACGGTTATTTCAACCTCTTCAACATCGGGCGGTATCCGGCCTCCACGTTTCAAGGAGCCTTCCGTTTGTTTTTCAGCTGGGTGGTTCCCGTCATCCTCGTGGCGAACGTGCCCGCCCGATTCCTGACACGCGCCGGCGAGTCGCCCTGGGCTTCCTTGGCGCACATGATCTTAGCCACCCTTCTGGTGTTCGCCGCGACACGCCTCCTGTGGCGCCGCGGCCTCATGCGCTACTCCAGCGCAAGTTCCTAAACCGCCGGCACGCCGGGTCGGGTTCGATTTGCCCCGCGGGGTTGGCAGGATATGCTTTCGCGCATGCCCTTTGAGTTGTCCTCCGAATACCAACCCCAGGGCGATCAGGCACAGGCCATCGCCAAACTCACCCGCTCCCTGCGTGCGGGAAACCGGCATCAAACGCTTTTGGGCGTCACCGGTTCCGGCAAAACCTTCACCGCGGCAAACGTCATTCGCGAGATCGACAAACCCACCCTCGTCATCTCGCATAACAAAACACTCGCCGCCCAGTTGTACTCTGAGTTCAAGCAATTCTTCCCGCAAAACGCGGTGGAATATTTCGTCTCCTATTTCGACTACTATCAACCCGAAGCCTACATCCCCTCCACGGATACCTACGTCGAAAAAGATTCCTCCATTAACGACGAAATCGAACGACTACGTCTTTCTGCCACCTCCTCTCTTTTGAGCCGGCCGGATGTTCTGGTGGTCGCCTCGGTGTCCTGCATCTACGGCCTGGCCTCCCCCATGGACTTTCTGGAAATGCTCACCACGCTCAAGGTCGGCCAGGCTGTCAGCCGGGAGGCCCTTCTTTTGAAGTTCGTCGACATGTTGTATGAGCGCAACGATATCGACTTTGGACGCGGCAAGTTTCGGGTGCGCGGCGATGTGATTGAAATTCAGGTCGGCTCCGAGGAGGAGGAAGCCCTGCGCATTGAGTTCTTCGGGGACGAGATCGACCGCATCTCACGGTTCGATCCCCTCACAGGCAAGGCGTTCGAACAGCTCCATCTCGTCACCATTTTTCCCGCAAAACAGTTCGTGACGCCGGCTGAAAAACTCCGCACCGCCATGCAGTCCATCCGGGTCGAACTGGACGAACGTGTCGCATGGTTCGAGTCGCAGGGAAAACTCCTCGAAGCCCAACGCATCCGGATGCGCACCGAATACGACCTCGAAATGATGCAGGAAATGGGCTTCTGCAGCGGAATCGAAAACTATTCGCGCCACCTCTCCGGCCGTCCCCCGGGATCGCGCCCCTATACGCTCCTGGATTTCTTCCCGAAGGATTTCCTGCTCGTGGTGGACGAATCCCACGCCACCATCCCCCAAATTGGCGGCATGTACGAAGGCGATCGCGTGCGTAAAACCACGCTCGTCGACCATGGTTTCCGCCTTCCCAGCGCGCTCGACAACCGCCCCCTGAATTTTCCCGAATTCATCGAGATGACGGGCCAAACCCTCTACATCAGCGCGACCCCCGCCCCGTATGAACTGCGGAATTCCATCGTGGGAAACACCGCCTTCCTTCCCAATCCGCCCAAGGGGAATCCGGATTCAAAAAAATGCGATCCGATCCGCCTCTCCCGCGCCGACGCGCCGGTGGACCAGTTCGACGTCGAATCCCCGGGAGCACCTCTGGTGGTCGAACAAATCATCCGCCCCACGGGGTTGCTGGATCCCAAAATCACCGTACGCCCGCTCAAGGAGCAAATCGACGAAACCATCGAGCTGTGCCGTCAGCGCGTGGAACGCGGGGAGCGGGTCTTAATCACCACGCTCACCAAACGCACGGCTGAGGATCTGAGCGAATACCTCAAGGATGTCGGCCTGAAGGTCCGGTACCTGCACAGCGATGTGGACACGATTGAGCGGGTCGAAATTTTGCGGGGACTGCGGGCGGGTGAATTTGACGTGCTGGTGGGCATCAATCTGCTCCGGGAAGGGCTGGATTTGCCGGAGGTCTCGCTGGTGGCGATTCTGGACGCGGACAAGGAAGGCTATCTGCGCTCGCAAACTTCCCTCGTGCAAACCGCGGGCCGCGCCGCCCGCCACGTAAACGGCGAGGTGTACCTCTTCGCGGATATCATCACCTACAGCATCCAGCAGCTGCTCGAGATCAGCGAGTACCGCCGCTCGCGCCAGATGGCCTACAACGCCAGACACGGCATCACTCCCAGAAGCGTTCGCCGCGCCATCCAGGAAAGCCTGCACACGGTGCTCAAGGGCAGCCAAACCGAATCCGACCCCGCGCGCGCGGCGACCGCAAACCTCTCCCTCTCGGAAACGCTCCAAGAGCTGGAGGCCGAAATGGCGCAGGCCGCCGCCAGCCTCGAATACGAAAAGGCGGCGTTACTGCGGGATCAAATCCGCGAACTCAAAGCGGGGGCCGGCATTCTCAAGATCAGCCCCGTCAAGCCGCCTGCGGGGCCCGCGGGCCGCAGGGGAAACCGCCCGCCGGGAAGACCGGGCGCGGGCAGGCCTCCCCTCAAAGTCACCCCCCGCCGCCCGGCGTCCTAGGACGGGCTGAAACCGCCGCATCCGCCTCCGGCGGCCCGCTTAGGCCGCATCCGGAATCAAAGCGTAATGCGTGGTCCGCCGGCGCGCCTCGTAGCCCGCCTCCCGGATCAACCGCTCGATCTCCTCCGCCTGCAGCCGGAAGCTGGTGCCCGCCTTGGACACCACGTTCTCCTCCATCATCACCGAACCAAAATCGTTCGCGCCGTACTTCAACGCGATTTGACCGATCTTGGGCCCCTGCGTGACCCAGCTGCTTTGCAGGTTCTCAATGTTGTCCAAAAAAATCCGCGAAAGCGCCTGCATCCGAAGATACTCGGAAGCTCCAACCGGCTCCGCCTTGAGCACCGTGTTTTCCGGCTGAAACGTCCAGCAGATAAAGGCCGTGAAACCTCCGGTTTGATCCTGCAAATCACGCAGCCGCTGCAAATGCTCGAGCCGGTCTTCCAGCGTTTCGACATGCCCAAACATCATCGTCGCGCTCGAACGCAAACCCAGCGCGTGGGCCTCCTCCATCACCCCCAGCCACTCATCACTCGTAGCCTTGAGCGGCGCGATCCGGTTCCGAACCCGGTCCACCAAAATCTCGCCCCCGCCCCCGGGCACCGATCCCAACCCAGCTTCTTTAAACAGACGCAAAACCTCCCGTACCGGAAGACCGAAAACCTCCGAAAAATGATGAAACTCCGGCGGCGAAAACCCGTGCACATTAATGTGCGGAAAACGCTCCCGAATAAAGGCAAGCATTTTGAGGTAGTGGTCGATCCCCAACCCCGGATGATGGCCTCCCTGCAAAAGCACCTGAACCCCGCCGATGGCACTGAGTTCCGCCAACTTTTGCTCCAGCTCCGCCAGACTCAACACGTAGTGGTCCGCGTCCTTTTCGGTACGATAGAAGGCGCAAAACTTGCAGTACACGTTGCAGACGTTGGTATAATTCACGTTCCGGTCCACAATGTAAGTGACGATTCTCCCGCCACCGCCCCCGTAGGACGCGGATTTGGCAAGGTTGCGCCGGTGGTCCGCAAGGGCGCCCAGTTCGTTCAGCGGCTGGGCGTACAAGGCAGACGCCTCTTCCCGGCTGATCCGAGCGCCGGCGAGCACCTTTTCAACCAACTCAGAATCACACGGAATAGAAGATCCCATACAGCGAGTAGTCTAGACCGGTCCGCACAGCGCGTCCACTCCGCGCCCTCCGCCGCCCCCATCCGGGGGTATTTTCTCATCCCTTTTAAAAAAGGGATCGCTTGAAGAGAGCCTCTCCTTTTGCAACAACAAATCTTCATTCTGAGACGTCCTATAAGGGCCCGCCCCGTAAAATAACATAGACTCAAAAAACTTTCCAACTCACCCTGCGCCCCAGAGACCATGCACCCAAAAATCTCACAATTCATTGCTCCAGTAAAAAAACGTATCCGCGGGCTTGCAATAGCCTGTCTCGTCGTGGTTCTCGCTGTTTGCTGTGTTTCGTCGTACAGACTGGATCAAAAAAGAAGGGATTGCAAAGCGGACCTCGTTGAAATTTCTGATATAAAATACGGCCTCTTTAATACCGACGTCTGGAAAAATATTATTTCAACTGTCTTAGAACGCAAAATAAAAGAATTTGAAATCAACCCAGAGCAAAGAACCGACCTTCAAATCAAGGTCTCCGAATTCCTCCGTTCCTCAATTCCGGAAATTGAAAAAAGCTTTCTTGAGGAGAACTCAAAAAACACGCTGGGTATGCTTAAAATTGGCGTCGTCTCCGCAACCGATCTTTTTTCACAAATTAAAAAAAATATTCCCTCTTTATCAGAGAAAATTGTAGCGGCACTAAACAGCCCGGAAAACAAGCAGTCTCTTAAAAACCTTCTAACAAACAAGCTTCGTGAGTATGTCGAGACAAACTCCGAGGCTTTCGATTATTCTCGAAGGGACGCAATTCAAAAAAAATACGCCCTGTCCGATCCCGACTCCCTCCCAACTTTTCTGACTGGCGAGGTGGAAAAAACCGATCAGGACCTTTC
>JBILWF010000534.1:0-3085 GCA_044370075.1 Chthoniobacteraceae bacterium
CCCTGCCGAACTGCTGGACTCTCGGGCGTAACCCCAGTCGCCGGGAAGACACACTTTTGAACCGGTTATTTTTCCATCCTGTTTCTATGGGCGTGGATGGATGTCAATATTCGGATTCCGTCAGGGCAGTGTGATGACGGTCACGGCGCGATTTACGGGCGCGCCTCCCAGAGGTGGCCGCCAGCTCGATCGCCATTTTGGTAACTTGGATAGAAAAATCGAAGTTCAAAAAAGTTTCTCAAGGAGGTAATCCCCGGTTCCGCGTATTGAAGGTCAATTTCTTTGCTCGTGGTGGCCTGACCGCGGATGGCTCCGGGCAATGAACTGACGCAGTCTGCGTTAAATGAGTGGCCCTGATTTGGAGGCGCATAGACCAAAGCGTTGGCCGCGGGTGGTGCCCCATACGGGATATTCACTCCTTGAAGAGGCTTCAGTTGGAGCTTTCCGATTTGATTGTCAAAAGGAGCGGAAATCCCATGCAACCCCGCGTAGACCGCGATACATCCACCGTAACCTTGAATGTTGCTACGGTAAACGAAGCCGCGAATCCCTCCGGCAAGTGCATCGTTTGTAAATAATTAAAATTGCGCAAACCCCGGAAGCTCGGGATTGTGGACCGGAGGCATCGGCGGTCGTTGCGTTTTGGTCCAGTTTGTCGGGAGGTTGTTTCCATCCGAATGGGGCTGAACCACTGCAGGGGGATTCACCCTCGCCAACTTCACATATAAAATGGGCTTCGGCATATCATGAGAATGATATTCGAAGCAAATCGTGTCATATTGCAGTTCTAGATAACGGGCTTTGTTAATGAATCGCGGTTGCGGTTCGACTCCTGACCTTCGGCAACCCGTGACGTTCTTTTATTCTGTCTCACGCGTCGCCAAACGCCGCCCGGATCCACGCTGCAAAATCCTCCGCCGTGTTGTCCGTCTTTCGGTCGGCGCTCTCTCCGGAGTTGATCTCTACGATCAGTTCTGGGGTCGCATCGATCGTGTAAAACACGCCGCCTAATTCGGCCAAACGCTCCTTCGCCTCTAAAACAATCCGCGGGATCTGCCCGCTGCTGTGGTGAATGCGATTCCCCATCACCCAGTAGCGCTTCTCTTCTTGAAACCGGTCGGGCGGATAATACTCCCGGAGCGCGTACGGTCCCTTGCGCGGACTCTGCGAGAACTTTTCCACCATGGTCTCGAAGGATACATCTGGCCACACGGATTCGAGGGGGTCCTCCTCCACGAGGGATTTGACGGCGTTCTTGATGAAGCACCGGGACCACCCCCGTGCGCGGATCTTCTCCAGAGCCGCGTCCCCCAGCTGCTCGCAGAAAACTGTGGGAATTGTCAGGGACTCGATCAGCGGATACCATCGGTCGATGCGGCAGTGGTTTGCATAGGTTCGGCCGTTTTGCACATAACGCGCGTCCTGCGGAAAATCTTCTTCGTCAACCAGCGGGCCGCGGTGCAGCAAGCGGGTCGCGGAACGGGACGGCTTCAAGCGCACGCGAAGACCTGCAGCGCGCATGGACTCCGCTTCATTCCGATACAGCCAATAGATGTCGCCGTCCTCATCGGAATGATAAATCAATTCAAGGATGGTCGGGATGTCCCGGTGCATGGCGGTCTGTTTTCTCCTGCGCTTTTGCGCGTGTTGTGTCCGTCGTGTGTGTTGTGAAGAGCGGGTCACCGGGGCTGCCGTTCCATTTCTCTAGCAGCCGGAATCAGCAGGTGCCGGGCAGCGTGTCGTTTGGCTTGGGAAGATCGCAGCGCTGCGGATCGTCGGGAACGAGGATGCCAAAATCCACCGCCTTTTGAAGCACGTCGGCTTCCCTCGAGTTCCTTACATCAAAGGCGATTTCGCTCCGATCCCACTCTCGTGCGGAACCGCGGATCAAACGCCACTCTGTCTCCGGAAAACGCAGCATCCGCGGACCGGGAAACCCGAATTCGACCAAGGCTCTTTCGTGGTCCCAGAGTGCAACGCGCCAAAATCCATGAAGGCGCGCGCCGGGGTGCAGGCGCGGCGGGGTGGGCCAGGTGGTGTACAGGCCCTGAATGGCCGCAAGAAAGCGTGCCTCGGAGTAGCTGGTTTGTTCATGTCCAGTGCCATCCACGTAGAGTCCCTCGGGCGTGGTGTCCGAGCCGCAGGAAAGGGCAGCGCGAAACGGCTCCGGACCGCACCGTGTGATGTGGCGGAGCCGCTCGGGGCAGCGCCATCCCCCGCCCCCCCAGGGCGGGGCGGGGGGGCGCGCGATGAGGGCCTCGGTGGCGGCCCGTACTGAATGCCGCATCCACTCGGGATCGTAAGTCGAGCGGACCCAGTCGATATCCCGGTCGCGTGCGTCCGAGGGGGCAGACGGTTCCGCTTTGAGAACGGATGCCAGCTGCTTGTGAAGGTCGAGCAGGCTGTAACGCACGCCTCCCAGAGTGGCGTACGTGGGAATCGCCCCTCCGCGCTGGTTGCGGCCGAGTTGCCCGAGACCGCACCAGTCGGTGACCACGGCGGGCAACCCGCTCAGGACCGCTTCGTGCGCCGCATTGCCACTCGCCTCATCCTCATGAAAGGAGGGGTAGACAAAGGCATCGGAATTTCGAAACACCTCGGCGAGCGAAGGCTGGGGCATGGGGGCCAAAAGGCGGAGGGATACGGCCACATTGCGGGCCAAGACCTCCCGGGAGAACCATTGCTGAAAGTGGGGGCAACTCACGCCCGCTTGCGAGATGACAAAATCAGGCTCGTATCCCCCCACCAGCGTCAGTTCCGCCCCGTCCAACGGCCACAAGTTGAGACACCGCAGCAGTTGCGCGATGCCCTTGTTCGGTATTAACCGGCCGGCGTAGACCATCCGTTTTCCCCGCCCGGACGGGTGCGGCCCGTTTTCCGCGCACCGGCTTTTTGTGTGTTCCGCCGGCTGAAACACCCCGGTCGCGAGACGTTGGGCGAACACGGCCAGCGGCAGGGGAAGGCTTCCCCCCGCGCGCTCGAGCTGGTTTTTTTGCCGGGTTGTTTCCACCAAATTCATGGTGGACTCGCGGAAGGTCCATCCGCCGAGAAATCCCCCGGGCAGCATCAAACCGCCCTTCGTGTG
>JBILWF010000535.1:0-3079 GCA_044370075.1 Chthoniobacteraceae bacterium
TTGACCAATCCGGCCATCGGCTCACTGGGGTCGAGCGCAAGCGGGGCGATTTTTTTCGCCAAAGCCGCCGTGTGGGTGTCGCGGGCAGCGCTGATAATCTGGCGCCTTCGTTCCGTGCTGGCATCCCATCCCTTTTCAATTGCTTCCAGAGCCATGGCGCGCGCTTCCGGAGAGCCGAATTTGCGCCCAAGTAATTTCATCAACGCTTCCTCCGCATACCGTGCGCCGCCTTTTGTGGTTGCAGCGGATTCCACAAATAGCTCGCAGTGGTTTTCAAGGTGGCGCGCATCCAGAAACGCGTTGCGGGATTTCCAGTACCGTTCGCCGCCGCCGGGAAGTGTAAATCCTGTGAGAATTGCAGCGAAAGCCTCCCGGCTGTCGGTTTTGCTCAGTGCGATTATCGCGTTGTTGCGGATGTCCTTGGTCTGTTCCTTGTCGGTTGCAACGCGGATGAGAATGGGGATGGCTGATTGAGGAACCTCATCCGAGTCGGCCAGTTGCAGCAACAGCGCGGGAAGGGCGTCGGGGTCGTTTGCTGCGATCTCCAGCAGGCGGCCGGTTGCGGAGTTGAGTTGAACCCGGTTTCGAGCCAACTCATTTCCGAGCCACGCCGCCTCCCCGCCGGACAGCCCCTGAATGGCTGCGGAAAGCACCGATTCGATCCTTTCGGTTTGTTCCCACGGCTCGGGCTGGTAGTACGGACCGCGGTCGTCGGGGCGCGTTCCCCAGCTGTCTCCCGCCCATTTTCCCTCTTGATTTGCCAGGCGGCAGAGCGCGGCCAGAACGCCTTTTTTCCGCTCGAAGGTTTCTTCCGCCGTGAGCCTCGTGGCGAGTGCAGTCACCACGGATGCTCGGTGCATGGTTTGGAGCGCACGCAGGGCACCTTCCCGCGCGGCATCTGGAGCCGCTTTGTTTTCCAGTGCCGCCAGGCAGACGGCTTCCGCTTCGCGCAGCGCAAGTGCGCGGATGGTCATGTGGCGCACTCGGGCGTCATCATCCGCCAGCAGGGGCGTGAGAGCCCCGAGTTGATGCGCATCGCCCGCGCGGTACAGGGCAAATACGGATTCCCGTCGAATGCGTGCATCGCTTGAGTGCAGACCCGCCAAGACAGGCTTCGCTGCCAGCTGGAGCTTCGCACCCGCGGTGTCACCGAGCGAACGGATCGCCCAGGCCGTAACAGCGGTGTCTTCCGTGAGCTTTTCGCGGAATGCGGCCGATCCCTCCGGCATCCACAGCGCGAGCGTGTAGATGGCCGCAACCCGCGCCTCGACGCTTTGTTTTGCATCTGCGGCGATGAATTCCAAGACCGCCTGAGCATCCGCGCTGGCAGGCCGCTGGAGCAATTCGCGCTGGGAATCAAAACGCGTGCGGTGGCTTGCAGAACCGATGTTCTCCGCCAGTTCACGCGGGGAAAGTTTCGCGGGGCTGATGTGTGTGGGAGCGGTTCTTCCCTTGGGATGCAACCGGAAGAGAAATCCGCATTTGGGGCTGGCACCAAAGCCGCCGTCCGTCCAGCTCGCCAGATACAGGAATCCCCGAGAGTCGACCTCTATATCGGTTGGGCGGAATGTATTGTTTCGGCGTCCGGGGACCTTGACTCTTGCCAGTTCCAGTTGTGGTCCTTTCTCTTGAAAGCTGGCTCCCGAGGCGGCGAGGGATTGTCCGTACACGATCTCGCGTCCCCAGTCGGCGGTAATGGGACGGTGGTTCCATTCGGAGGGCCAGCCCGGTTCGCTGATCCATGTAGCCCCGCATCCCGAGCCGCCACCGTAGTCGGCGATGGGCTGGATGGCTTCATCCAGGAAGTTCTTAAACAGGCGGGGATAGCCGTGGTCGTCGAGTCCGCTGAAGTGGTGGAGGCGCGTGTTCCAGCCGCCGCCATCGTTCGTATTGTCACGCGAGAAGCCGTCGAGGAGAGGGCTGATGGCCGCTTCCAGGATGTTCCGTGTTCCATGGCTGTAGAGCTCCAAACCGGTTCCATCCGGGCGGACTCGCACGACGCCGCCGGCGCGCAGGGGAAGCTTTCTTCCATCGGTGCCTTCGGCCTCCACAAAACCGAAGTCCCCAATAGCCGCATACAGCCACCCGTCGATGCCCATTTCGAGTCCGTTGGAGCCGTGGTCGGCGCGACGGTGGGCGTAATCCCAGCCGATGTTTTTGACGAGGATGCGCTGTTCGTCACTTCTCCCATCGCCATCGCGGTCGATGAACGCGCTTAAATGCGGCGGATGCAGCACGTAAACGGTGTTGCCGTCCGCAACAAGCCCGCGGGGAGCGTCCACCGAGGCGAAATCATGGGCCGAATCAGCGTGCCCATCCCCGTCCGTGTCGCGCAGGCAGACGATTTTTCCTTTGTCGGGAGCCGTGCCCGAGGAACCGTTTTGATCGCTGGAAACGTACACGTCCCCGTTGCGGTTTGCGGAGAGAAACACCGGAGAGTTCACCATCGGCGGTCCTGCGAAGGGCGTGATATCAAACCCGGGAGCGAACTGGAGTTCGTCGTAGAGCGGGGGCATGGCGTGGGAAACCGGCTTTGGAGAGGGAGCTGTTTCGACCGGAGCCGGATGGTGGGATGAAAGTTTTCCGGAGGGCAAATCGTTGGCTTCCAAATCGCCGAGTGCGTACTGGATTCCGGCAAGGTTAAACCGGACGATGGCGGGATCGAAAACCACCTCGGCGCGGTGCCCGAGGGAGCAGTAAAAAACGCGGCCTTTGTCCCAGCGGCGAATCCATGAGATGGCGTAGTCTTTGTCTTCGCGCACGGCGACGACACCGCGCTTATCGTTCTCCTTGGCCTCGGGAGCCCCGGCTCGCGCGATGAGAGTTTCTTCGGCCTTTTGGACGTCGGGCGAGTTGGGGTAGTCGATACTCAAAAGGACACGCAGTTTTTCGCGGCTGTACGGGTCCTTAAACGCATAGATCTCGTCGGAGAACGGAAAACTTTTTCCCCCGAACACTGCAGTGAGCGGGCTCCTGGGGTCGTCGATTTTAATCTGGATGCGCCCAAAAGGGTGGTTGACGAATTCACATCCAAGCAACGCCGCGCCCTCGGGCCAGTCGTGCCAGTTGTCCCCGGAGC
>JBILWF010000034.1:0-9853 GCA_044370075.1 Chthoniobacteraceae bacterium
CGGTTTCCTTGAAACTGAGTTCGTGCGGGGGGCACTGGACAAACAGCACGAGAATGGCCTCGGTACGGTTGTCCCGCGCGGAAGCGTCCGCGGCCGCCAATTTTTCGGCCACCAGTTTCAGGGCGGTGTTCAGAGCGCCTCGGCTTCCTTCCCGGGCGAGGAACGCGGTGGCGTAATCCAGCATCCGCAGGGCATGTTCCCGGCAATCGCTTTCCTCCCCCATGCGGACCACTTTCTGTGCGATGGATAGGGCGTCCTCGGCGGACATCATGCGCTGCGCGGCCGCGAGAACGCGCCACACAATGCCTGCGCGCAGCACAAGATCATGCATGCGTTCAGCTGTCTTCAGCGCTTCAAAAAACTGTCTGTCTCTGCGCTGCTGCAGAACCACGGCGAGCCACGCTTCGGAAAGGTATCTCACCGTGGAGAAGGAGATCAGATGCCCCGATGCGCCGGATGCGAGCATCCTCCAGTCCCGAAGGTTTCCTCCGCATGCGGCGGAGATTTCCTGCTCGATGGCGTTCATTTCGGCGATCGCGGACTGGCTATCTCCGCTGGCATGCAACCGGTGCCGGAGCAGAAGAAGCCGGCCCCGGAGCACGGCTTTCCCCTGCGGCAAGCGGGACAGGAATCCGAGCGCGTCCGCCTCCCTCAGTCTTGCGGCGCAGGCCTCGAGAGCCTCCTCTGCCGCAATCGAGCGCAACTGCTCCGAGCGGATCTCCTCCCAGAAGAACAGGGCTTCCTCCACCCGGTCCTCCTCCGCAAGAGCGGGCACCAAAACGGCGCGCACCTTGTCTTTGGTCCCGTCGTCGGGAAGCGCATCCACCCAGTTCCTGAGCGCCTTGCCGTCCCGTGTCGCGACAATCGCGCGCGCACTTTCTACAGTCGGGGCCGCGCAAAAAAGTATTTCCGGGTCCTCCATGGCGCGGGGGCTCTCTAGCAAATCGGCGGGATTCTCCCGCAGGAGGCGCGCGATGCGGACGGCTTCCGCCACGGGCGTGCGGGAGAAAACAAAACGCATCCAAGGCCGATCGATTTTACCATGGGCTTCGCCTTGAGCATTCGCGGCCATGGCGTCGGCGATTTTACATGCGATGACCCGGGGCATGAGGGCACCGCTTTTCCAGGCGCGTTCCGCCTCGGTGGAGAGGGCGAGAAAACAGGCGTTTACAAGATCGGGAGAATCCAACCCATCGAAGGCCGAGAGGGCACGGTCGATACGTTCAAGGTCGGCGTCCGCTGCATCGGCAAGCGTCGCGAGCACGGATCCGATCTGCGGGCGCGCCTGAATTAGCGCATAGGCGCAATCCACGACGCGGGCGCACAGGCGGACCGGGTCGCTTCCCGGGTCGGGATCGTGCGCCGCGCGGTCGAGTTCCTCCCACGCCTGCGCGCTGCGTAGCAGGTGGGCGGGCGTGTTGTCCGGAACGGCGCCCGCGCGCAGTTCGGCGCGAAGGCGGTGGAGGGGGGCGTGCAGGGGAGGTTTGGGAAGCATGTGGGGGTGGGCGGCCTACCTGCGGCATCTCGGATTTTGCGGTGCGCGTCCAGAGATTTAAGAGGGGAAAACAAGAAAAGGACTAACCGCTGGTTTTGATGAAGATACACGCTGACCCTGCGGGCGGCGTGCAATCGCCGGGCGAATACGGCGGGTTTGTGGCCGGAGCGGCATGTGCCCGGTCCGTACAGGTTCTGAAACCCAACGGGTCCCGGGTGCGACGAAACCGTGTGGTTGCACCGCCCATGCGATGGCTCGAATCCGGTCCGCAGTTCCTGAGTTTGAAGCCGCATTTTTGGCGGCAAAGCGGGCGGATATATTTCGCGCCGAACGACGCGGTCCCAATGCCCCGGACGGGCTAAAAGGTCCGCACAAGGCTGCCGTTGACGTATTCGGCGGTTCTGCCGTTTTTGGTGTCGGCAAAAACGGAACCCCCGCTGACACGGACCCGGACCGCGTCGGTTCCGTAGGTTCGCACCAGGCTTCCGTTGCGGTATTCCTGGATGCGGCCGTCCCGGGTGACGGCGGCGACGAGGGTCCCGTCCGTCGCGACATCCACCAGGTTGTTTCCGTAAGTTCTGCGCAGGCTGCCTTTGAGAAACTCGTTCACGCGCCCGTCCCGGATGCGGACTGTCACGGCGTCTGCGGCGCAAACGGCTGGCGCTGCGCATAGCAAGAAACCGGCGGCGGCGGCGAGCAGGAGGAGGGAGCTTTTGGGAGTCATGGGGCGGGTTGGTTCTGGACCGGATCACAACGCAGGGGGTATTTCTGCGGTATTCGTGGTTTGTGTGTGGCTGATCCGGGCGTCGTCGTTAGGCCCGGACCGGGTTCGAGCGATGTGTCCTCTTCGGGAACGAGTTGCAATGCTTTTTTTACGCGGAAAAGGGGCTGCGCTGCATCTTGATGGCCGGACGTTCAGTAGGGAAGGGTCGGTTTCACTTCCAAAGGAGGTGAATCACCTGCAGATACAGGGGCAGGCCGAGGAGAATGTTGAAGGGAAAGGTCAGTGCGAGAGCCATCGTGACATAGACCCCCGCATTGGCTTCGGGTACCGCAAGGCGCATGGCAGCGGGCACGGCTATGTAGCTGGCACTGGAGCACAATGCGGCGAAAAGAAAGGCGTCGCCGGAGCCCACGCCGATGCATGCGGCGATACCCACGGCGATGGAGGCATTGAACAGCGGCGCGAGAATCGCGAAAGCTACGGGAAACAAGCCCAGTTTGCGTATTTCCGAGAACTGCCGTCCGCTCACGAGGCCCATTTCCAATAGAAACAGACAGAGCATCCCGCGGAAAATGTCGCTTGTGAACGGAGTGAGTGCTTTCACGCTGTTCTCCCCTGAAAGAAGTCCAATGAGGAGGGATCCGCTCAGCAGCAGTACGGAGCCGTTGGCAAGGGCGTCCCGCAAAACAGGCCCCCATGCAGGGGTTTGTGACGAACCCGGGGTTGCGGGTTGCAGCCAGCGCACCAGAGCGATCCCCAGCACGATGGCGGGTGAGTCCATGAGGGCCAGCGCGGCAATCATGTGGCCGCCCGAGGGAATGCTGAGCTGGGAAAGAAGGGCGGAGGCCGCGATGAATGTGACGGCGGAGACGGATCCGTAGGAACTGGCCACGGCGGCTGCGGTGGGAATGTCCATTTTGCGGCGCAGGACAACGAACGTCCAGCAGGGGACAAGCAGTGCCATTAGGATGGCAGCCCCGAGGATGGCGGCGATCTCCGGGGTTAAACCGCTTTTGTGCAGTTCGGCTCCTCCTTTGAATCCGATGGAAAGCAGCAGGTAGAGGGAAAAAAACTTGGGTAGCGGCTGGGGAATTTCGAGGTTGGAGCGGAGCAGGGAGGCGAGGATGCCGAGGAAGAAGAAGAGGATGGGGGGGGTGAGCAGGTTGGAGAGAAGCAGGGAAAGATCCATGGAGGCGTTGGCGGGAGAGGCGGATGAGGAGCGGGCGCCCGAGGGAGATTTATAATTCATGAATTATAAATCACATGGTTGTCGATGAGGAAATGCCTGCCGCCGCCCCGCGAGTGTCCGCCGCGTCAGATTCCCCGCCAGGATCTGGATACCGGTCGGCGAGCTCCCCGCCACTCGGGAATTGTGGGACGCGGCAAATCGGGTGTACCTTTTTGCGCCTCCGCTCCGGAATCTGCCTGTTCTCCGTCCCCTGTGAACTCCCCCACCTGGACTTTTTTAACCAATCACAGTCATGTCCTGCTGTGCCTGGTTGCCGATGAAACTCTGCGGGTGCGTGATCTGGCCCAAAAGGTTGGCATCACGGAGCGGGCTATCATGAAAATTCTGGCGGACCTTGAGGAGGGGGGCGTGATTGAGCGGCAGCGGGACGGTCGGCGCAACCGCTACCGGGTGTGTCTGGATGTGGCGCTCCGGCACGATCTGGAGGCGCACCGGACGGTGCGTGATCTGGTGGTGGCCGTGCATGGCGCGGTGCCGGGTGCAGGTGCCTGAAGATGCTGTGTTTTGCTGGCTTCCCGCGCGGTGGAAGCCTGCGGGGGCCCGGAGAACAGGCCCGGCGGATTCGGGCGCGCCGAAAAAATCTGGCAGGCAACGGCTGGGGGGTGGTAAGCAAAATCCTTAGATGAGCCCGGCGATCACCCCAAGCGAGGACTCCTCCCCGCCCTCCGGCGTGCGCCTGCTCCCTTCCGAGGCGTACCGCGCGGAGATCGGTCAGGAGCGCATCCGTCTGCAGGTGCCTGTCGGGTGGAGTTCTCCCAAAAGCCGCAGCAGGAAAAGGCGCCGTCTGGGCCGCGGATTTCTGCGCACAGTGGGTTGTGCCGCGGCTCTTGTGCTCGCGCTGTTTCTGCTGCGTTATATGTGGATGTAACGCGGGCTCGTCGGTACTGCCGTTTTCCCGGCATTTTCCGCCGCCGCCCGGCGGGGGAGGGGGATGGGGCGAGCGTGGCCCGTCGTTCTCTGATTCAAGCAAGCCCCGCGCGCTCCTCAAAAAGACTCGATATGAAAATGACCTCATCCGTGCTGCTTGCCACCGTGTGCGTGCTTTCTGCCCTTGCGGTGACAGGCTGCGCGCATCGCGCAGGCGACGTGCAGGTGCGTGTGGCGTCCGGGGCGCACACGGGGCCACGCGCGGAGCTCGGGCCGCATTCATTCTCTGTGGACAGAAACGGAGAGTCCCCCTTTGGAAAGCGCGAGCACGAGCGCTTGTGTGACCGGTTGGAAAAGGAATGGGTGAGGCAGGGGTGGCGTCTCGAATCTGAAAATCGTGCCGAATACCGGATTCGTTGCGCGTGGACCGATGTGGACTGGCAGCGCGTTCACCGCGCACCGCGCGTTCCGATGACGCGGTACTGGTACATGGGGTCGGCTTATGATCCGCAGGGGCCGTCCTATGCGCTTCCCGGAAAAACCGGCATGTATCGAGCGCGCCAAAGCAAGCTTGTCGTCGAGTTGTGGCATCCGGCTGCGAGTGCGCAACAGCAGCCTCCCGGGCGCAGTGCCACGCTGGTTCAATCCGGTTCGGAGCCCGCCGCGGAATCGCTCGCACGGCTGGTTGGAGCTTTGATTGAGGGCGGCACGGGCGCGGCAGCCGGGCGGCGATAACCTTTCCCTTCACGGTGGATCTTTTTATGACTCGTTTAGACGCGCATCGCTTCTCTTGGACAAAACGTACCACCGCAGCCCGCGCGGATGACTGGTTTGAGGAACTTGCCGATCTCGGCCCCGGGCGCGTAATGGTCACGGAGTTGGCGGGGAGTTCTGCCGCGAAGGTGCAGGCGCACGGATTGTCGCGCAAGGAGGCGGATGCGTTGCAGAAACGCCATGGCGGCACCGTGAGCGAGGCCCGCTGGTTGACGGCGGAGAATCCGCCGCAACGGGCGCCGATTCGCATCCGGGGCCGGTTGTCGGTGGTGAGCACCGAACGGGAGCGCGCGGTGGAAGCGGAGGCGGGTCGGCCTCCGGCGTTGTGGATTCCCGCGGGCATGGCGTTTGGAACCGGAGAGCATGCCACCACCGCGATGTGCCTGCGTCATCTGGCGGATCTTGCGGGGGAACAGGAGCCCGGAGCGTGGGATTTTTTGGACCTTGGGACGGGCTCCGCGATTTTGGCGATGGCCGCGCGTGTACTGGGGGCGGGATCGATCTTGGGAACGGATTTTGACGCAACGGCGCTGCGCGTGGCGCGCGAGAATGTGCGGGCAAACCGGCTGGCGGGCATTCAGCTCAGGCGTTCGGATGTGCTGAAGTGGCAGCCCGAGCGCGTTTGGGGAATTGTGGCCGCGAATTTGTTCAGTGGTGTTTTGATCGAGGCGGCCGCCGTGATCGCGCAGGCTGTGGCTCCCGGGGGCCATCTCATTGTGTCCGGGGTTTTGCGTGAACAGGAATGCGATGTGTTGAGCGCGTTGGCCGCGTGCGGCATGCAGCGTGAGCGCGTCACACGGCGCGGCAAATGGATCAGCGCGGTTTTGTGCCGGCCTGTTTCCTCAGGCGCAGGGCGTTCAAAACGACGCTGAGTGACGAAAGGGCCATTGCAGCGGAGGCGCTTGCGGGTCCGGGGCTCCACGGAATCCACGGGATAAACACGCCCGCGGCCAGCGGCACCGCGAGCAGGTTGTATCCAAACGCAAACGCCAGATTCTGGCGGATTACGCGCAGGGTTTGGCGCGCGATGCGCATCGCATCCCGCACGGCATGTAGGTCGGAGCGTATCAGCAAAACTTCGGCGGTGTGTTGAGCGACGGCGGTTCCGCTTCCGAGCGCGAGTCCGACATCGGCTTGTGCAAGTGCGGGTGCATCGTTGATGCCGTCTCCCACCATGGCCACAAGACAGCCTGTTTTTTGAAGTGCTTCGATGGCCTCCTTTTTGCCCTCGGGGCGCACGCTTGCGAGAACCTCCGCAATTCCGGCGGCACGCGCCACGGCGCGCGCGCGCTCCTCGACATCGCCGCTGAGCAGCACCACGCGCAGTCCGTCGTGACGCAGCATATCGACGACGGAGGCGGCTTCCTCCCGGATCGGATCCACCGTGCGAAACCAGCCTGCAAACGATCCGTTCACCGCGATCCACGTGCGTTCGGCAGCTTCCCCGGGGGAGCACGGTGGAAGAGCGACCCCTGCGCCAAGCAGCGCCCCAGCGGGGCCCACGCGGAGCAGGTGTTTTTCGACTTCAGCAGTGAGGCCGCCCTCCGGTACGAGCTGCACGGCGTCCGCAGCCGGAATGGAGAGCCCGCGCGCCCGCGCCGCGCGCAAAATCGCCGCCCCCACGGGATGCGCCGACTGGCTCTCGGCCGCGGCCACCCATCGAAGCACATCGGATTCAAACCCGGCTTTTTCCCACCACTCTTCAACCTCCAAAACACCGCGGGTGAGCGTGCCCGTTTTATCGAAAACAACCGTCTGCACGGAGGCCAACTTTTCAAGCGCCGCGCCCGAGCGGAACAAAACCCCGCCCCGGGCCGCGGCACCGGTTCCCGCGAGAACAGCGACCGGCGTGGCGAGTCCCAGGGCGCAGGGGCATGCGACTACAAGAACCGACAACCCGCGCCAGAGCGCGCCGGGTGCGGTGAGCTGCCAGTCTTCACCGCCCGCGAAAAGCCAACCCGCGGTCGTGCCGCAGGCCAGCAAAAGAATTCCCAGACAAAAAGGGCCTGCCACGCGGTCTGCAAAACGTTGGATGGGTGGTTTCGAGTTTTGGGCTTCGCGCACCAAAGCAAGAACGCGCTGCAGCGATGCGTTTTTTCCCGAGCTCTCCACCTCCAGAACCAAAGCGCCGTTTCCGTTTACACTTCCCGTTACCACGCGGTCTCCCTCCTTGCGGAAAACGGGAACGGGTTCACCCGAGATCCAGCTCTCGTCCACGGCGGAGGTTCCCGAAAGGATGGTGCCATCCACGGGAATACGTTCGCCCGGGGGAACAATCACGACCATGCCGGGCGCAACCTGTGCGAGCGCCATGTCCACGGCGGCTGCGCCGGGCGCGGGACGCACGCGGGCCGTGTGAGGTTGGAGGGAGGCGAGTTCTTCGAGGGCGTGACGGGCGCGGGAGCGTGTTCGCGCTTCGAGCCAGCGGCCCAACAATGCAAAAGCCACGATCCCCGCGGCGGCCTCGTAAAACGAACCGTGCGCCCACATGGCCCCCATGCGGGTCTGTGCGGGGATGTGTTCCGCATGCGGTAGCAGCGTTAAAAAAAGCGCGCCGACCCCGCTCCCCACCCATGCCGCGAGCGCACCTGCTCCCACTAGAAAATCCATGTCCGGCATGCGCCGTCGGATTGCCGCAGCCGCGGAGCCCAGAATCGAAGCCCCCGCGCCAAATACCGCAACGCCGGAAAACAGGGCTTCCAGCGCCGGACGCATGACCGGGTCGGGAGGGAGAAGCGGCCGGCCGAGCGCATGTTCGCCCATGGAGATCACGGCCAGCGGGAGAAAAGCCCCCCACGCCCATGCGCAGCGGGCGGCCAAACTCGACTCAGCCGAGGGTCTGGATGCGGTGCCGCCTGCATCGGCCTCGGCGGAGGTCAATTCGGCTTCAAAGCCCGCTCGACGGATCGCCTCGTAAACCGAACCCCACGCAAGGTGCGCGCCGCCCCGTACCCAACCGCCGGACAGGGCAAACTGCACCGAGGCCTCCTCCACTCCGGGAGTTGCAGCGAGCTGTTTTTCCAAACGCGCCGCGCATCCCGCGCAGTGCATCCCCTGGACGGAAAAATCCCACCGCGTGGAAGGCGGTTGCGCAGCCATGGAAGGTCGGGAGAATGAGGGTGGGGTACGCGGAAGTCCGGTTTTTTAGCACCGCCGCTGCGCGCAGGTGTGCCGTTGCGTTTGCGTTGGTTTTAGAGCCTGAAGCGCGGTGCGGCAGCCTTGCGTTCGAGAGAGTCAGGTGCCCCGGATGCTCCCAAGGGTCAGCGAATTTTTTGGTCCGGAAGTTCCTTTTTGATGCCTTCATCCAAGGGCATTTTGTCCGCGGCGCCCGCGAGGCCGAATCCCGCGAGCAGGTGAGCGAGGTCATTTTGCAAGGTTGTGATGCGCGAGGCCTGGTCCGGTTGGGCCGCCAGATTGCGGAGTTCCTCGGGATCTTTCTCCAAGTCGTAGAGTTCCGCCGGATGTCTGTCGGGTTTACCGTCGCCATGCGGATAGTGGATGTACTTCCAGCGGTCGGTGCGGATGGCGCGCACATTGGGCGTGTAGGGGAATTGCTTCTCGTAGTTGTACTCGTAGAGCCAGGAAGTGCGCCACGCGGGGTCGCCGCTTTTGACGAGGTTCACCCACGATTTACCGTGGATTCCGGCGAGCGGTTTGGCGCCGCACAAATCCAGAATGCTGGGAGCGATGTCGACGGTGAGCGTTTGGGCATCCATAACCTTTCCGCGGCCCAGGGCGGGATAGCGGACAAGCAGGGGAATGCGGATGCTGGGTTCATGGGCGGTGCGTTTGTCCACCATGCCGTGCTCTCCCTCGAGCAGCCCGTTGTCGCCCATGAACACGATGACGGTGTTGTCCAATTGGCGCGTTTTCTCGAGGTAGGCCAGCATACGCCCGACGCTGTCGTCCACGCTGAGAATGGTTCCCCAGTATCCGTGCACCATGCTCTCAAAATCCTTCACCGCCTCCGGGCGGTCATCGGGGAATTTTTTGCGCCAGTCAAAGAGCGGGCCGTAAATGCCATGCCACGTGTAGAGGCGCTCCCGCACCCATGCGGGTTTGGAATCGAGCTGGAAAGCGGATGCCGGATATGGAACGCGGACGGAGTCGAAGGCGTGTGCGTATTTTTCCTCCGGTGTGTAGAAGCTGTGGGGTGCCTTGTGGCCGACGCAGAGCGCCCAGGGTTTGTTCTGGTGATCCCGTTGGAGCCATTCGAGCGCCATGTCGGTCACCACTGTGGTGTAATAACCCGGCACGACTTTGGCCGGTTGACCGTTGATGTTCCACTCGGTGTCAAAATATTTGCCCTGGCCCTTGTGCGTGACGAAATGGCTGAACCCGGGCCGCGGGGCGTCGTTGTTTTCCCCCATGTGCCACTTGCCGAGATAGGCGGTGTCGTATCCTTCGGCGCTCAAACGTGCCGGCCAGTGCACCAGTTCGGAGGGAAGTTCGGTAAAATTATCCCGCACGCCGTGGCGGTGTGCGTAGAGCCCGGTGAGAATTGATGCGCGGCTGGGTGAACAAAGCGACGTGGTGCAGAAGGTGTTTTTGAAACGCACGCCCTCCTGCGCGAGACGGTCAATCTGCGGGGTTTTGAGCGCCGGATGTCCTGCACAGCTCATGGCATTCCAGCGGATGTCATCGCACAGAATGAACAGCACGTTGGGCCGGCTCGATTCGGCGTGCGCGGATGCGCTCCAAAGGAGGCCCAGCGTGCAGGAGATTAGTGTGGTGAGGCAGCGGA
>JBILWF010000536.1:0-3072 GCA_044370075.1 Chthoniobacteraceae bacterium
TCAGGCGTACCCTGAAAGTGGGTCCGTTGTCAGAGAGCCTCTCGATTCCAAGTGCCGTCAAATCGGGGAGTCTCCTCGTCGCATTTTTTACGGGATTGATGGCGAGAAAATCTATGTTCTCCCTGTAATGCGTGGAGAAATGCAATTGCGGATTCCGAGGTTGGCTCGCTGACTTTGCGTGTCACGCGCCGTGAAAATTACGGGTAATCGGACGGGTTGGACTCCGATATGATCGCGGGGAAGTTGGATCGGGGCCCGCTTGGAAAGTGCAACCCCGGCAGGCATAACTGTGGCCTCCCCGCATGCAGATTTATAAATCCTCGTTAGAGGCGGAAAAACGCCTGTGTTTCCACACGGGTTGCACATCGGTTCCGGAAAACAGCGACTCCACAGACATGGGATTCATCAAGACGGCGCGCGTAGGCCTGGAGGGATTTGAACCCCCAACCAAGGGATTATGAGTCCCCTGCTCTAACCATTGAGCTACAGGCCCGTGCTGCCGCGCCCGCCGGAGGGCTGGTACGCTGCGCAGCGCCAGCATGCCTTCCAACGCCCGCACGTGCAAGAACCTCCTCCGACGAAACCAGCCGGCAAACACCCGAAACCACAATTCTCCACTCCCATCCGTACTCCCGGGGAGAAACACCGGTTTCCGGCCCAAAGCACGGCTCCGTCCGCCGGAGGGCGAATCGAAGGTTGAAACGCGCGCCATGGCCCGCGTTTATTGGAGTCCGCCCTATGAGTGACGCCCTCGATGTCCGCTACACCGCCCAACTGGCACGCTTGAATCTTTCCGAGGAAGACGTTGCCCGGTTTCAATCCCAACTCGCGCATATTCTGGGCTATGTGGAGAAACTCCGCGAAGTGAACGTCGACGGCGTCGAGCCCACCGCGCAAAACGCCGCGAGTGCCAACGTGTTCCGCCCCGACGCCGAGCGCGACTGGTTCTCGGCGCACGACGCGCTGGCCAGCGCCCCGCGCCAAGCCAGCGACCTGTTTCTGGTTCCCAAAGTTATCGAATAGCCCGCGCGCGGCCCACTGCCCATGGAACTCCACCAACTCTCCGTTTTCGACCTCCAAACCGAGCTGCGAGCCGGGCGCGTCTCCCCGCCCGAGGCACTCGAGGCGCTTGAAAAACGGATTCAAGCTGTCGATCCCCGCATTGGCGGGTACCTCTCGCGGAACGTTGAAAAAGCACGCACCGAAGCCCGGGCCGCGGATGTCTCGCTTCCGCTCGGTGGCATTCCCATTGCGATCAAGGATGTGATTCACGTACAGGGGGAACCCTGCACCGCGGCCTCCAAAATGCTGCAGGGCTACACGGCGCGCTACGACGCCACGGTTGTTCAAAGACTGCGCGCGGCGGGAGCCATCCCGTTTGGGCGGCTGAACATGGATGAGTTCGCCATGGGATCCTCCACGGAAAATTCCGCGTGGCAGAAAACGGCCAACCCGTGGGATCTGAGCCGGATTCCGGGCGGTTCAAGCGGCGGTTCGGCGGCTGTGGTTGCCGCGGACGAGGCGTTTGCGTCGCTGGGGTCGGATACCGGGGGCTCCATCCGGCAGCCCGCGGCGCTTTGCGGATGCGTGGGAATCAAGCCCAGCTACGGGCGCGTGTCGCGCTTTGGTCTGATCGCATTCGCCTCGAGCCTTGATCAAATCGGTCCCTTCACCAAAACCGTGCGCGATTCGGGGATGCTGCTTAACAGCTTCTGCGGCAAGGATCCGCTTGATTCGACCAGCCTCGATCTGCCGCAGGAGGATTTTACGCGCCTGTTGGGCCGGGATTTGCGCGGGATCAAACTGGGGATGCCGCGGGAGTATTTCATCCCCGGCATTGACCCGCAGGTGGATGCGTCGGTGCGGGCCGCAATCCGCCAGCTTGAGGCTCTCGGTGCCGAGATTGTGGACATCTCGCTGCCCCACTCCGAGTACGCCGTGGCCGTGTACTACATTGTGGCCACGGCGGAGGCCTCGGCCAATCTCGCGCGCTACGACGGGGTGCGGTACGGTCACCGCAGCCCGCATGCGTCCAACATTTTGGAGCAGTATGGATTGTCGCGGGCCGAGGGATTCGGAGAGGAGGTCAAGCGCCGCATCATTTTGGGCACCTACGTGCTCTCGAGCGGTTACTACGACGCGTACTATTTGCGCGCCCAAAAGGTGCGCACGCTCATCCGCGATGATTTCACGAAGGCCTTTGAAAAAGTGGATGCCATCCTGAGCCCGACTTCCCCCGAGGTTGCGTTCAAGGCGGGCGAACGCACCGAGGACCCGCTCAAGATGTATCTGGCGGACATATTCACCATTGCGGCCAATCTGGCGGGCATTTGCGGGATCAGTCTGCCGTGCGGCTTTGCCTCGGTTGGCGACAGGAAACTGCCGGTTGGGCTGCAGCTGTTGGGGCGGCCCTTTGAAGAGGCACGCGTACTCCAAATTGCGCATGCCTATGAACAATCCACCGCGTGGCATCGCGAACGCCCGCCGCTTTAAACGGTCTGCACAGGTCCGCTCGATTTACTCCAACCCATGCCCAACGCCGCCGCATCGCGCCTTTGTTTGGAACCCTACTCTGAGACCTCGGTCATTCGCACCGCGCGCGAATGTCTGGGAGCTCTCGGCAGTAATCCCCATCTGGCGCTGGTCTTCGTGACGCCCGACTATGCGCCGCATTTGGAGGATTTTCTCGAACTGATACAGCTCCACGCCCACGCCCCGCGCGTCGCAGGAGGCAGTGCGACCGGCCTCGTCGGCACCGGGCAGGAAGCGGAAAACTGCAGCGGCTTTGCCCTGCTGCTGCTGCACCTGCCCAAAACGCGCATTCACGCCCTGCCGTTCACGGAGGCTGAATCTGACGACTACTCTGTCGCCGATTGGCGTGAAAAAGCTGGTGCCGCGCAGGATGTGGATGCGTGGATTTTCATGGGCAACCCGATGCGGGTGGCGGCTGAACCGTGGCTCAATCTGTGGTCTGAGGCTGTGGGGCACAAACCGGTTCTGGGTGGGCTGCTGAGCGGCGGCCGCCAGGAGGATGAAATGTTCACCTTTCTAGACCGGGATACGGTCGAGGCC